>JAJTHV010000440.1 GCA_021300095.1 Flammeovirgaceae bacterium
AATACCAGCAACGCCTGCACTGACCCCTGCAGCCGTTGAATTACCCTCGACCGAGGCCGACTATTGGCATAACCCCAAGCCGGCCTACCCCAGCCTGAGCCGGCGTTTGGGTGAGCAAGGCAAGGTGCTGGTGCGGGTTTTTATTGATGCCAGCGGCCAGCCACAACAGGCCGAAGTCAAACAGTCCAGCGGCTTTGAACGACTGGACCAGACCGCGCTGAACACAGTATTGAAATGGCGCTACCTGCCGGGCAAACTCAACGGCACGCCCGAAGCCATGTGGTTGCAGGTACCGCTGGAATTCCGGCTGGAATAGGGTCGGTACTTTAGTGTAGTGCATCGCTCATGAAAACACATAAATAACCTTCACTCACAGGGCACTGAGCAAAATACTTTCGCTATATCATGCAGATGGGCATTCGTACCGCTAAACATCTTAACTGAATGCAGCACTGCATTATTGTAGCTCGGCTGCTTGATCTAAATTTATTGAAGACACATAGCTAAGAATACCTTCTTTCTCGTACTCGTTTGTAGTTGATGCAAAGGTTTTCTTGAAATCTTTCATTCGCGAAGCCTGAATCTCTATGCGCTGGTTCGAAAGGATAACGTTGAATACTGTTATAGATTCAGATGGACCTTCGAGTTTTTCTTCATTCAGTTTAAATCGCGACCTATCTGCCGCCACTCTAATTTTTTCCAGTGCACCTCCACACGCTTCTTTTTTGTCGGAAGAGACGATGATGTCATCGACGTAGACACTGACGCGGAGTGATTTATCACAATGGATGCCCGCCAAACACCTACCGAGTGCACTTTCGCTAAAACACACCGCCGAAATCAACTGGGACTGCACAAATCCAAAGGGTAGTATAGTTCGCTTTTCTCCGGTAGGCGCAATGACCGTAGAGGCGTTGGCCCAATCACGCGCCTTTTGATAGCTAAAAAACTTATTCAAACAGCGGGTGATTCTTGTCCTATTGATGCTTGCGAAAAAATTCTGAATGTCAATTCTAAGGAAAAATTTACTAGGCATGTGAGAGCGAATGGCTCCAACATGTCCACCAGACCGAAGATGAAAATAGTTATCTGGAGGCAACCAGACATTCTCTATCGCTGACTTGATTTCATGCCCTAACCGGATGGATTCATCAGTAGGTACAAATACCCACTTGCCTGGTTTAAGCTGGAACCTTGACTTCCACTTTGACTGCATAAACAAGCGTATAGTTAGAGACCATGTCCCAAAGGATCTTCAGCATGTGAACAAGCTGTAATAGCTTGATCATGCGTTTAGACCTCTTCAGAACTAGGCGATATTTATGTGCAAACATAAACAGATCCTTTCTTCTTGTGCTCGGCTTCCCTAGCGCGAAGTGCGCATGGCTAAAACCAACAGCAGAGTCAATTCATTAATGACAATTAGACCCCTAGTAATCACAATGTGAAACGAAGAAGGACTCAAAGGCACACACTGCGTATGAACCTATTGCCGAGCGTTTTTAGTGTAATCTTTTCGATAAATTTTGTAAAGGAATCAGTTTTTTTCAGGGCAACCGCAACCACGATACTGCCTAGCTCAAGGCCACCCCCCCCACCCCCACCCCGGCCCTACCGGGGTAGCGGCAGGTTCAACTCAGGTCAGGCGCCGGGTCAGCACAGGCGCGCCAAGAGCTTTACCAGCAAACAGTGTAAAACTGGCATATTCCATTGGCGCAAATGACATAGGTAATGCAGTTCGAGCCGACATGACTGATGCTGGTGACCTGCGAGGCACCGGTCAGGGTGGTGTTGGTGGTGCCTGGGCAGATGGGCAGCTTGCCGGCCTTGGGGTCAGCAGGCCTGGCGTCTTTGGCCGCTTTGCCATCAGCGCTGGCTTTCGGCAGTTGGCATTCGGGTATGACCTTGCCGTTCGCAGTAATGGCGATGGCTTCGCCCTTGTCGTTAAAGACAATGGCATGGGTGCCGCCAGCCGGTTTAATATGGCGTTCGGCCAAGGCCTTGGCGTCGGGCGCGGTTTTGGCGGCGCTTTGCGCCAGGGCGGTATGGCTGACGGTCAGGGTCAATACGGCAAGAGCCAGGTTCAGGTATTTCATTTTTTCCTCCGGGTTATAAAAGTAAGGGCACTACAACTTCAGGCTGGCGCGAACAAAGACCGAACGCCCCGGCTGAAACAGGGGTATTCTGGGTTCATCGTTCAGGCTGGTATTCTGAAAGCGCAGGTTTTTGTCAAAGACATTGTTCAGCTCTAGCGCCACTGACCAGGGCTGTTGCGCCGGTGCGTAGCGCAGCGCCATATTGACGACCGCAAAGCGCGAACGCGTCTGGGTGGTGGTGGCCTGGGTGCGGTTGTCCACCGTCTGCTTGACGCCGCGCCATTCCAGCCCCAGCTTCCACTGCGGCGCAGCAAAATAGTTCAGGTTGACGGGTACTTGTTGCGTCACGACCGCTACCGGAATACTGAAGTCGTCTAACTGCTTCAGGCGAATGGCGTCATAAAGCCAGCCCACATTCAGCGCCCAGCGCGGGTGCAGGCGCCACGCTAGGTAGGCGCGGTGTGCCTGCTCGGTCCAGTTGCCAGTACAGCTTCTGATCTTGCACCCGGTTTCATAGACCTGCAGGCGCCGTTGCGACCATTCCAGCCCGGTGTGCAGCGCCGGGTGCCAGGTATAGTCTGCCGCCAGCGCAGTTCTCTGGTAACGTGTACCGGCGGCGTCGTCAAACACCTGGTTGAACTGGGCAAACTGGGTGGGTTCCAGCGCCTGTTCCTTGCCAGCGCTGGGTTTCAGGCCACGGTACCACGCGGCGCGCAGGTTCCAGTGCCCGCTTGCATATTGCAGGCCGGCCTTGGGGCTGAAGCTGCGTACTGTAAAACCGTCGGCACGCTCAAAATCGTCAAACGTCAGGCCGCCATAGGCGCGCCAGTGTTGCCATTGCGCCTGATGATAAACATAGGCATTACGGTGTTTCAGATCTCTGTTGGTCAGTGACGC
>JAJTHV010000004.1 GCA_021300095.1 Flammeovirgaceae bacterium
ATCCGTTTCGGTAAATCTTGAGGGTAGGCAGCAAAAATGTGAAATGACTGTTTTGTTTTTGCGTGGTCTTTCTTCCGGTTAAAGGCAAGTATTCAATTTCTTCCTGCTCGTTAAAGATGATTTCATACCTGCCATCGATCTTTTCAAAAAGACCGGTTGTACTATTCCAGAATTCCTGCCCGGTATAAAGTGTGGGAGCGATGCTGTCCATTTCTTCGGGTTGCTGACGCAATCGTAAATAGTAAGAAAGGCTGTCCGATGGTGATTCTGAAAATCGGATGACTATATTTTTCTTTCCGCCATTTAATCGCTTCACGTGTTGGTTAATGACTTCCGTAGGAGGGCGTTTTTTGTTTTTTACGACAAACACCTTCCGCATTTGAAACCCATTTTCATTTAATTTATTCTGCGCGAATGATCGCATAAAGTGAACCACCGAACCCTGATACGCCTGTTTCCTGGCGCGGTTTCTTTTCTTAATCAGTCGTTCTTTATCGAGCGGAAGTTCTTCGAAATGGGGCACACCATATACCATCAACTTGCCAGTTCTTGCCTCAAATTCAAATTGATACAGGTAATAATTGATTTTGTATCCTAGTTCTTTTTGAATGATTACCAGCGGTTGTTTGGCATGCGCTACCAACACATCGTCTTTCGTATCGTAATACAAATACAATACCTTCGGATTCATGATTTCACAACTCTTCGCCCATTTGGTTTGGCCCAGAAACAATCTTTTGAAATCCTGATAGTTTCGAGTCCAGTTGGTTGTATCTGCCCGAACGGTAATTTCATTTAATTCTTTTACCTCTGCCTCAAGAACAATGTTTACTTTTATTTCCTGCGTATATCCATTTCCGGTATTGGAAAGATCCACAGACAGGAAATAAGGCTTGTATCCAATACTGCTGGCGATTAAATCATATTTGCCCTCCGGTATGTTTTGTAAGCGAAAAGATCCATCGGCACCACTGCTTGTGCCAATCGAAGTGTTCGAAAGAAATACATTGACGGAGGCAAGAACGTCTCCAGTTGTGCTGTCGGTTACTTTTCCGGATATACTTCTTTTTTCTTGCGCTACCACTACGGTTACGGAGAGACAGAATATTAGCGATAGGAGGCGTATCTTTTTCATTTTTAAATTTACGTTTCAGTATAAGAAAGAAAATTCAAAATGCCATCATTTGTATAGGAATACTCATTATTGGTCATCGGATTACCTGTTTTTTCAATCACTCTTCCATCCGTTACATCGTTCTTACTCACTCTTTAAACTTTCAGCTGGATTAGTCAAAGCCGCTTTGATAGCTTGAAAGCTTACCGTTGCCACGGAAATAATAAAAGCGATGCCTGCCGCTAAACCAAATATCCACCACTGGATATCGATCCGATACGCATAGTTTTGCAACCATTGATTCATGCCATACCATGCGATGGGTGTTGCAATGATCAACGATAGTCCCACTAACACCAGAAAATCTTTTGAGAGAAGCAAAACAATCTTTTCTACGGATGCACCCAGCACCTTACGCATACCGATTTCTTTTACACGGGCTTGCGCGGAAAATGTAGCCAATCCCCACAATCCTAAACAAGAAATGAACATGGCCAAGGAAGCAAAGATTTTGAATAGAGTAAATAGTCGTGCTTCTGCTTTATAGAAAGCATCGATTTGCTCATCCAAAAATGCATAGGTGAAAATCCCTTCCGGATAAGCCGTTTTCCAAGCAGCTTCGATTCCTGCCATCACAGCCGGTAAATCACTGCCGGCTTCTATTTTTATTCCGGCTTGTTCATACTCATTCAAACTGGGTGTAATCAAAGCAGGTTTGATCAACTCTTGCAAAGGTCCTGTATTAAAGTTGGCAACCACGCCTACAATTTTTACATGGCCACTATCCCATCCAATCCAAATCGATTCGCCAATAGCGGCTTCGTTTGATTCAAACTTAAGTGTACGAATAAGTGCTTCATTTACGACCGCCTTCATGATTTTCTGGTCTTCTGTCAAAGAGTTGGAAATGGAGCTCGTATCTCCCGGCTCCAGATAGCGGCCAGCTAAAAGTTGCAGACCATACATTTTACAAAAACGATCATCCCCAAATATCAACGTCACATCATCAGGCGATGGATCTTCTTTTCCTGTTCGATTCATGCGGGTGCCCCAATGACCTTGACTACTAGGCGTAGCGGTAGCAAACGATATATCTTTTACCTGAGCAATCTTCGCGAGTTCATTGCGGAATATGGACTCTTTATGAACACGTGGCTTGATCTCAACATTGATTACATTTTCTTTTTCGAACCCGAGATTTTTTGTGCGAATGAAATTGACCTGATTGGCCATTAGAATCACCACCATCAGCAGGCCAACAGAGATACTAAATTGCGCCACCACCAAAGCTTTGCGTAACCAGGCAGAACTATGTTGACTGGCATGTGTGCCTACTTTGAGTGTGATTGTTGGGTTGAATCGGGAAATCACCCAAGCTGGATAGAGACCAGCCAGCATACCGATCAACAGAACACTGATGATAAGCCCTATAACTAAAGTGGGCGATTGCACGATATTGAATTCAATTCGTTTATCTACCAATTGATTGAGGGAGGGAAGAACAACCTGCGCAATGGCAACGGATAAAATACCAGCGATGAATGTGAGCACCCATGCCTCCAATAAAAATTGAGCGATCAAATTGAATTTGCCGGCTCCCACCGACTTGCGCACGCCCACTTCTTTCGCGCGCGAAACGGCTTGTGCTGTGGAGAGATTGACAAAATTGATGCAGGCCAAAATCAATACCAGTATGCCGATGATCGAAAAGAACCAAAGCCAACTGGGTGAAACGGCTTGCACCCAACCACCACCGCCCGCAATTGCAGGATTGAAATGAACGTCTTTCAACGGCTGTAATTCAAACGTGCTACGCGAATTATTTTTTTTAGCAATAGCATTTAGCTGTGCAGTTACCGTTGCTGGATTCGCTTGCGGTGAAAGTGCCAGTAACGTTTCGGTGCCGGATACATACGACCATCCATCTAAATTGCGTTTTAGAAATTTTTCGTTGTACGCATACGATACCAATAGGGATGCCGGTAAATGCGTGTTGGCAGGCAAGTCGCGGATGATGGCGGCTACTGTAAACTCAAATTTTTCATTGACTTCAAAACTGAAGGTCTTACCAATAGGATTTTCGTTTCCGAAGAATTTTTTGGCAGTTGATTCGGTAAGCACCGCCTGATAGGGTTGACGCAATGCCTGATACAGATCGCCTTGCAAAGGTTCTAGGTGAAAGAGCTCCGGAAATTCCGGCTCAACGGCAAGAATATGGGGTTGCAGAAAACGTTTGCCGGGCGATAGCTCCACTACTTTGGTGTACACCGGATGTGCAAAACTCACATAGTCAATTCCACTTACTTCATTTCGGATGGCATTGGCCAGCGGAAAGGGTGTGGAGAAATGACGCTCCTGTCGTTCATTTTCTGTCCAGATCGTTACAACCCGATAGGTTTGATCTGCTTTTTCATGAAAGGCATCAAAGCTTAGTTCGTACCGAACAAACAGTGCAATCACTATACATACACTCAAGCCAAGTGTAAGCCCAATGATGTGCAAAGAAGTGTTGAGCTTTTGCCTGCCGAGATGTCGGAAGGCAAGACGCAGGTTAGCGAGCGTTATCATATCTATTTTGAGGTTACTGTAATTTACTCACTCCGTAAACTATTGGCCGGATTGCTGGTAGCAGCCTTCAATGCTTGAGTACTGACAATCACCAATGCAAACACCAAAGCAATTAAACCCGACACGGCTATCGCCCACCAAGGAAAGCCGATGCGATACGGATATCGTTCCAGAAAAGAGTTGAGTAACCACCACGACATAGGAGCCGAGAATACAAATGAGATCATCACCAGAAAAGAAAAGTCTTTCGAAATGAGCGTCACCAATCCCGGCACGGATGCCCCCATCACTTTTCGGATGCCGATTTCTTTTGTCCGTTGCTCAGCTGTAAAGGCCGCCAAGCCAAACAACCCCATGCCAGTTATTAAGATTGCCAGAATGGCAAAAAGGTTTGCGAGTGTGCTGATCAGATTGATAGTAGCATATTTTCGATTGAATTGCTCATCCACAAATTTGTATTCAAATGGATAAGCAGGGTTGTATTTTTTAAATACTTCTTCAATCTTTTTGATAGCTCCTGTAATATCGGATGTTTCTTCTAACCGAAGGGTTACGGAATTTGCCCAGCCGGGTTGATAGGCCACAAACATAGGCGAAGGCTTACGGTACGGTGAACCCATGAGTACATCATCAATTACGCCTACGATCTTACTCTTGCGATCACCCCAGTATACCACTTCGGTGCCGAGTGTTTCTTTTAATCCCATAATGTCTGCGGCTGCTTTATTCACCAACACAGATGAAGAATCTCCGGCTCCCACGAAGTCTCTACCTTCCAGAATTTTAATGCCCATCGTTTTGGTGTAATCCAATTCGGTAGTCACGGTAATGAAGAGCACTTTTTCTTCTTCGGGTTTGCCTGGCCACGAAAGAAAATTGTTGGAGTAAACATCTGTAATAGGACTATTTGATTTGGTTACTGATTTTACTGCGCCTGTGGCCATTAACTCATTGCGAATGGAGCTAAAGCTCTTTCCAATTTCTTCGGTATGTGGAATCATGATCAGGTTTTTCTGGTCGTAGCCCAGATCCCGTTTCTTTACATGTTGAATTTGTTCAGAAACGACTATAGTACCAATGATCAAAAATGTTGCAAAGAAAAACTGAAGTACCACCAGCACCTTTCGCGGGGTTGCTCCACCACGGCCAATTTGAACTTTTCCTTTTAATACTTTTACCGGACTGAAGGAAGAAAGATAAATGGCAGGATAGCTGCCACTCACTACTCCCGTAATCAGAATCACCGACACATCCACCAACCAGAAAATAGGTGAAGCAAAATCAAGTGTCAGCTTCTTTTGTGTGAGGTCATTATAAAACGGAAGTGCCAGTTCAACCACCACCAGAGCCAGAAAAAATGAAATGGTAGTGATCAGCAACGACTCACCTAAAAATTGAAAGATCAGTTCTCTTCTGCGCGAGCCTACACTTTTGCGCACACCCACTTCACGCGCTCTGCGTTCGCTCCGCGCGGTAGCCAGATTCATAAAGTTGATGCAGGCAATTACCACAATAAATATGGCAATGGCCGAAAACCCGATTACATAGTCGATCATCCCGCCGGCCTCTTTTCCATTTTCAAAAGTGGAGTGTAATCTCCATCGCTCCATCGGATGAAGGAAAAACTCACGGGGAATATCTACTTCCCCTTTCTTTACCATTAAGCCCTTTATCTTTTCAGTTACTTCTTCGTGCGTTGTGCCGGGCTGCAATTCCAAGAAAACCTGCCATGAATAGTCGCCCCAGTTGTTATTCTCTCGCACCCATTGACCCAACTGATACATCGGAATTAAACAGTCAAACTCAAATGAAGATTGACCCGGCAAATCTTCTAAAACGCCACTCACAATAAGATCCAGAGAGTTATCTACTTTCACCGACTTACCAATTACATCTTCTGATCCAAACAATGCCAGCGCGGTGGATTTGGTAAGCACAATGCTGTTCGGATCATCCAACACTTTGTCCGCTTGGCCGGCTCGCAACCCAAACTGAAACATTTCCAGAAACTCTTCACTTACATAGTAGCTGTTCTTTTTATATCGGTTATCGCCCACCGTCAATAAACTCTCTCCGCCCCAGTTGGTGATTACCGAGTTTTTAATGCGGCTGTCTTCAT
>JAJTHV010000020.1 GCA_021300095.1 Flammeovirgaceae bacterium
CCCTTGGGTGTCAGCCGAAGGTGCGCTCCGCCCCAAACTTTCAAAAGGTGCTCTCGCTCATCAATTGGCGCTCACGTTAGAGCCAATAGCCCTTCGCCATGCCGACTTCGTGACATCCGTCTCCGATCGGCAAAACGAGGAAATGGCAAACCGTTATTCGTGGTTGGACCGCAGCCGGATGGCAGGCATCCCAATTGGCGGTGACCCAGCTGATTTCGAAGCCTTGCGCGCGTCGCCACCCCAAAATCCAATCGTTAAACTTGAAGCCGGCCGCATTCACTTGAGTTATGTTGGAACCTTCCTACCCAAGGCAGGACCGCTGGTCAGTACGCTCTTTGAAGCGCTTGCACAGTTTCGAAGTGAGGCACCAGAGTTAGCGAATCGACTGGTGCTCAATTTTGTTGGCACGAGCAACCAGCCAAATGGTGGCGGCACGCATTTGGTTAGTCCGCTGGCTCAAGCAGCGAAGGTTGACGACCTTGTTCGCGAGGTACCACAGCGCGTACCGTTCTTGGAGGCCCTCCACATCCTGGCCAACTCAAATGGGCTAATGCTGATTGGTTCTGACGAGCCCCATTATACGGCTTCAAAAATCTACCCGGCGCTCATGTCCGGTACCCCATTCGTGTCTATGTTTCATCAAGCTTCTAGCGCCCATGACATTCTTTCTCGGGCAGGTGGTGGCTTTAGTCATAGTTTCGAGACGCTAGATCAGTTGAAAGCTTTGTTGCCAATCTTGAAACAGAATTTGCGCCTCTTTGCCGAAGAAAAGGTGGAGTTGGCTCCACCAAACCCTCAAACATACCAAGACTATACGGCATCGAGTGTCGCAGGACGCTATGCGAGCCTGTTCGACGAAATAATCGCATGACCGGACAGCCGATGAGAATACCTGCTGTTGAGTACTTGCGAGGACTGGCCTCCTTAGCGGTTGCCTGGTTTCATATGACAAATGGCTTCAATGGCTCTTGGGTGGCTTGGTTGGGATCTGGTGGTTGGCTTGGGGTTGAGGCTTTTTTTGTAATATCAGGTTTTGTCATCCCCTTTGCACTTTGGACGAGTTATTCTGCTTATCGGTTCGCAGACTTACCTCATTTCCTTGGACGCCGGGTACTTAGGATTGAACCACCCTACATCATCAGTATCCTGATAGTGTTGGTCTTGGGGTTTGTTTCAAGTTTAGTACCGGGGTTTCAAGGGCAGCAACCAGACTTTCACCTTGGGCAAATTGCTGCCCACTTGTTCTATTTGGTGCCGTTTACCGATTATGAGTGGTTGCAACCTGTTTATTGGACCCTTGCCTATGAGTTCGCCTTTTACATCACCATGGCAATCTTTTTTCCTAATCTAAGTGGCGCTAACCGGATCGTGCACTTCTTATCTGCCGTCGGGTTCATTGTTATCCTAGTGGGCTTTGGATATGCCTCCGAACTTGTTTTGTTGTTTGTGATGGGATTTGTTGTCTTCCGAGGCCTTGCCAAACAAGATAACAAAGTGACCTCACTTATGGTCTTGGCAAGTTGCGCCTTGGTCATGATCCTTCGGGACGCCACGGCGCAAGCTTTAGTTGGCTTTGGCACCGCATTGGTAATTCTGTTTCACACCAAAATAGTGCGTCTATTCAGATATGCTGAGCCAATTTTGCTTTGGTTTGGTCGCATATCGTACTCCCTTTATCTGATCCACGTTCCCATTGGTGGCCGGGTGGTCAATCTGGGCAAGAGATTTGTGGCGGATGATTTTGGCTATATGGTTGTTGCATTGGCCGGCCTAGGCGCTTCAATTGCGGCAGCGTTTGTATTTTACAAAATGGTCGAGGTTCCCGCCATCAAACTGGCCCAGAAATTGCTTCCAAGCCGACATTCAGAAGCGCAGAAGAGTTAAGTTTGATGTCGCCAAGTATCCGCCTTGCAATCTTAGCTTCCCATCCCGTACAATATTATGCGCCAATGTTCAGAGAGCTTGCTAAGCGTGTTGATTTGCATGTCTTTTATGCACACTCTGCGACTCCAGAGCAGCAAGCGGCGGCCGGTTTTGGACGTGCATTTGAATGGGACATTCCACTAACTGAGGGTTATTCATTCAGCTTCCTGAACAATATTTCAAAGCGGCCAGGGACGGATTGGTTTGGCGGGTGCGACACACCGGAAATCTATGACCTCCTCAAGGGCGGACATTTCACGGTTGTTTTGACACTTGGCTGGCATTTGAAATCCATGATTCAAGGTGTCTTTGCCGCCAAGCGGCTCGGCTTGCCGATTTTGGTCCGTGGGGACAGTCAGTTATCGACACCCCGCAGCTTGATGAAGCGGTGGGTGAAGGCCCTCGCCTATCCAATCCTTTTAAGAGCCTTTGATGCCGCACTTTATGTCGGCAAAAACAATTACAATTATTGGCGCGCGTACGGATTCCCCACGGATCGACTTTTTCATTCGCCGCATTGTGTGGAGACTGAGCGGTTTGCGAGGGGTGCGACGCTTGAAGCCAGATCAACGCTGAGAAAGCGCCTTAATATCAACCCCGCTAGTTTTGTGGTCCTGTTTGCTGGCAAGCTTTTACCCTTTAAGCGGCCACTCGATGTGGTTCGCGCCGTGGCAATGGTGCGAGCTGAGGGCCTAGACTGTCGCGTAATGGTTGCAGG
>JAJTHV010000320.1 GCA_021300095.1 Flammeovirgaceae bacterium
ACAGTAGTGTTGGGCAGGAACCATATCGTCCAAGCGTGTGAAGAATTCACTTTGAAGTCTGTCGTTTCCTAAAATGTAGTGCATATCTATTGTTTTGCCCTATAAAGATAAAAACATTAGATGTATTTTTACACAGCCTCTTACTTCCGTGCTCTCTAATAATTAAATCCTCAAATCCTTCCTCTGCACTTCTTCTCACCCCACGCATAATCCTGTCGATCCTAAAATCCTTAAAATCCGCGATCAAACTTTTTTGGAGGTGTGGGGGAGAAGAGCGAGATTTGATTATGTATTAAATATGTTTCTGTGGCACCTCTACGCCTAAAGTAAGGTAGGTGCCCTAAGTTGCATAAATACAATAGTTAGTGGTAAGCTTGGTAGAAATTTACAACTAAAATTATGAACGAGACATTAATCACAAATGGTGTGACAATTTTAATTGCTTTAATGGCAGGTTTGATTGCACTTCATCAAGTTAAATTGAACATACTTTCTAGCGCAAGAATTAAATGGATTGAAGACTTACGAGAAATCTTAAGCTTTTACAGTTCAGAAATAGAAAATTGTTCAAAAGCAAAGTTGGATTTCGAAGACGAGCTACAAAATAATAGAAGTTCTGAAAGTGTACGTGAAAAATATTTCCAACCGTACACAATTTCCTCAAATGAAGTTCTTAAACTTCAAAGCAAAGCTTTTCTTTATCTAAACTCAAAAGACCCAAAGCAAAATGAGATAGAAGAGCTAATGAGAAAGAATTCTTTACTTCTACACGACATGAACCAAAATCACAGAGATGAGATATTTGAAAATATTCAAAAGATAATCAGATTGGCTAAAGAAGTGTTCGAAGTAGAATTAGTAAAATCAAAAAGTTTATTTAAGATGTAGTAAGCCAACCGCTAACACTTGCTAAAACTTATGGCTAGTTTTTCGGTAAATTGTTCGTTTACTTTTCATAACTTCGCTTGGGCGGTTATGAAAAAAAGTTTTCAAAAAGCCGCCACAAGCTCTAGCAAGGAAACGTTGCCCGCCATATTAGAACGACACTATGCAACGACAAACAATTGAGACAAATAATTTATCAACGCTAACTTGGACAAACGATTACTTAATTGATTGGGCAAATTCAGGTAGACAGTATTTTGCAAACGGACATGTAAAAGAACTTGGTAGCTATTATTTTGCATTTTCGTTTGACAGTGCAATAACTTCTGAAGACGGAATATATTCAGTCATTTATAAAAAACTTGGAACAAAAGGACTTTTACTTAAAAACGGACAAATTTTAAGGGAAATCAATCGTTCTTATTATCACGCAGAAGTGTATGAATATCCAATTGCATTTGCTAAACTTAAGGACGGAAGAAACATATTAATTCATTGCCCAGAGGATTATTGTAGGCTTGACTTTGACGAAGTAGAAACAGGCAACCGTTTGACAAATCACATTGATAGAAAACCTTCTGACTTTTTCCATTCAAGATTCGAAGTTAGCCCTGACAATAGAAAATTGTTAAGTAAAGGTTGGGCTTGGTATCCATTTGACTTTGTTGAAGTATTTGATATAGAAGAATGTATAAATAATCCTCTTGCCCTGGACAGAAGTATGCACAATCTTGATGTTGACTCTGAAATTTGTTCAGCAAGTTTCATTACAAATGACTTGGTTTTAATTGGGTCACCTAATGACGCAGAACCGTTCAACCACGACCCGTCTGACAAACTTAAAAATGGGCAAATTGGAATTTGGAATCTTAAATCCAATGAAGTAACAGGAATAATTCAGCCAAATTTTACTATTGGCGGACATTTAGCAGCAATAGATGAAACATTCGCTTGGGACTTATACGAAAATCCAAAAGTTATCAATTTCAAAACTGGTGAAATTGTAGATGAGTTTAAAGATATACAATCTGGTAATCAAGTTTCTTCAATCATACATCATCTTGACAACTTACCGACAATCTCATTTAACAGAAAGACAAAACAAGTTGCAATCGGTAATGACAATAAAATTGAGATACTCACAAGATAAAAATACGGCAGGTAACACGGGAGTCACTTCCGTGCTCACGCTAGCGTAACCCTTCTAATCCACTAGCTCGGAGATTTACTTCAGTGCTCTCTAATGATTAAATCCTCAAATCCTTCCTCTGCACTTCTTCTCAACCCACGCATAATCCTGTCAATCCTAAAATCTTTAAAATCCGCGATCATACTTTTTTGGAGGAGTGGGAGAGAAGAGCGAGATTTGATCAAACAAAGAACTAACCGATAGTACAGAAATAGGCGCAAATTTTAGGATAAAATAGGCGCAAACCTTAATATTAGGTGCAGAGCGTTTGGGACAACAATAGACATATGATTAAACGAGTAGCGTGGACATATTTCATTGGAATTCTCAGTGTAATGACAAGCTGTTATTCATTTGACAAAGAAGTAGCATTAAAAGAATTTCATGAATTAAATCCAGGCTGTAGCATTGTAGAAATAGTTGACTATGAATGTTACGGGACTTTAAGAGAATGTTGGTCCGTAAAATTTAAATATAAAAAACCTAATTCTGAGACCATTTACGAAACGACATTACAATACTGGAAAAAGGACGGCAAGTGGATAACACTGGAGGATAAATTGATCTCAATAAATCAAATTACATCAAACTATGATAGTCTTATAAGCAATGTCACTGTAAAAGGTTACACAAGCGCATACAACGAATTGTTTTATGGTTTAATTGATTTAAATGAAAAAGAAAGAGTCGATAGTATCCTTTACTATTCAAATATAATGGCGGATAAGTTTGGTTATCCGATAGCGTATTATGATTACCTGAGAGCGCTATGCGAAAAGAATAAAATAGAATTTGATCGACTCCACAACTTAGATTTAACAAATACTGATCAGCAATCAAGAAAGATCATTGTTGATTGGTTAGATCGAATGGTATTGGACAAAGTAATTACGAAAGAAGAGTTTGACCTTGTCAAAAAATAATACCACCACTCCACATTACAAATTGTCCCTTCCTGAAATAGCTTGACACATTTTGAGGGATAAAATATCTCAAAATGGAAGATCAAAAAACAATTAGTAAAGTAGAAAAGCGCTGGATTGCGCGAGAACTTCAATCGGGCAGAATGACGTTTTTGGAAGCCAAGGAGCTTCTTTCTTCGCGCAGTAAAAACCCGGAAGCCTTTGCAAGGCGATTGCTTAAGGAATATTCTTCCGATATTGATTTTACTTTACCCATTATGACCGAAAAAGAGAAAGCAAAATTAGAAGCTGCTCATAAGCGCATGCGGGAGTTGGAAAAACAACTCGAAGATGCTCAGATGAAGAACATTGCTTTGGAAACGATGATTGATATTGCCGAAGAGCAATTGAAGATCCCTATCCGAAAAAAATCTGGGCCCAAACAGTAACACAGCTCCGACAGTTCTATCCGCACTATAGCGTGCGGTATTACTGTTCGCTGTTTGGGCGCAGCCGCCAAGGCTGGTATGAGCAAACTAAGCGCGAAGAAGAACAGCATATGGCCACTGCCATTGTGCTGAAGCTTGTGAATGAAATACGGGAAGATTTACCCCGTGCAGGAGTTCCTAAGTTACACTTTATGTTACAAGATAAATTAGCGGCACATGGCATTAAGATGGGCAGAGATGCTTTGTATCAAGTGCTGGGAGAACATGGCTATCTGCTTCGTTATCGAAGGAGAAAACCATATACCACGGATAGCAATCATCCGTATAAAAAATATCCTAACTTGATCCGAGAGATGAAATACCTTACCCACCCAGGTCAACTGTGGGTGAGCGATATCACGTATATTCGGTTAAAAGTTAAATTTGCCTACTTGAGCATTGTCACCGATGCCTATTCGCACAAGATCATTGGGCATTGCCTACATCCTTCACTCCATAGTGATGGACCTATTAATGCACTACTCAAAGCCACAAAATCTAAAAGAGGCGATGCTCTCATTCATCATAGCGATCGAGGCTCCCAGTATTGTTGTAGCGAATATGTGAAGGTTTTAGAACACTATGGAATTAGAATCTCCATGACCGAAAAGGGTGACCCTTATGAAAATGCGATTGCCGAAAGAATCAATGGCATATTGAAAGGTGATCTTTTATTGGACAGAACCTTTACCTCGTTTGCCGAAGCAAGTCAAGCGGTAGATAAAGCAGTTGAAAAATACAACCACATTCGCCCGCATGATAGCTGTAATCGATTAACCCCTGTACAGGCACACAATCAAAGCGGGTTCTTGCCGAAGCGATGGAAGACCCAGTTGGAAAACAAATTATTGATTAGTTAACCCCAATCAAATGAGAAATAAGGCACCCCCTGTCAGGTGGTTTTAGGAATACTACCAAATGCTGTCAACCTGTTTTAGGATTACCATTCATCATTGTCATACAAATACCGTAACAATAGAAGAATGTGTCATGCCATAACAGGAATAGCAACTCAAATTGTAAACCTGATCCAGGAATAGCAATTAAAACTGTTCTGCTCTTTTAGGAAGAACGAAAACATTTGTAACATTGAATCAGGGTTATACTTCAAACCTGTAAAACACTTTTAGTAACTACCCTTAAAAGTGTCAAGTAATTTTAGGAAGGTTCAGATCGTACCGGTCATTGCGACAATCGCACCGGCCTTTTTGAAGATCGCACCGGTCATAGCGACAATCGCACCATCCTTTTTGAAGATCGCACCGGTCATAGCGACAATCGCTCCGTCCTTTTTGGAGATCGCACCAGTCGTAGCGACAATCGCTCCGGCCTTTTTGAAGATCGCACCGGTCATTGCGACAATCGCTCCGGCCTTTTTGAAGATCGCACCGGTCATAGCGACAATCGCTCCGTCCTTTTTGGAGATCGCACCAGTCGTGGCGACAATCGCTCCTCCCGATTATAAATTCGCTCCAGTCGTGGTGAAACCGCCTACTCCTTTTTTGAATTTTATACAACCTCGGCAAAACCGGCTCCTTCAGTTTGGAAATTTGTATCAAGTCGAATCAATAAACGCACCTTTCGTTCTCAGAAAAACAGACTGTCTTTGTCAGAAAAATAAACTAAAATCCGGCTTCAACTAAAAAACAACCAACTTATCGCGGTATTGCGTAAATTGCACAACTATGCCTTTCCGGCAACGGAAAGTGTAACCCTAATTCGCCAAAGAAATGAAATTCAACCAAGTAACCATCAAAGACATTGCGCGGGAACTCAACATCTCCCCCTCCACTGTGTCGCGTGCCCTCAAAGACCACCCGGACATCAGTGTAGACACCAAAAAGGCCGTCAACGCACTGGCCGAAAAGTTGAATTACCAACCCAATATCGTTGCCCTCAGCCTCCGACAAAAGAAAACCAATACCATCGGGGTCATCATTCCGGAAGTAGTGCACTTCTTCTTTTCTACCGTCATCAGCGGTATTGAAGATGTGGCTTACCAGGCCGGCTATAATGTAATCTTAGCACAATCCAACGAATCGTACGCCCGCGAAGTAGCACATGTCAAGACGCTCTTCAACAGCCGCGTAGACGGTATGCTCCTATCGCTTTCGCGGGAAACTACCAATTTTGATCACGTGGAGTCCATCATCTCCAAGGGTGTGCCCATCGTATTTTACGATCGCATGTACAACAGCCCAACTTCCAGCAAAGTAATTGTAGATGACTATGCCGGTGCCAAAGAAGCCGTCAACCATTTGATTGCCGAAGGATGCAAAAACATCGTTCATCTTGTAGGCGCTCCGAACCTGATCATCAGTGTCGATCGCCTGCGCGGATACAAAGATGCCCTCAAAGAAAATAAATTAGAGATCAATGAGAACCTCATCTTGTCGTGCGACTCCGGTACGTTTGAAGAAGGTAAAAGCGTAACCCAAAAAATATTGGCTAGCGGCA
>JAJTHV010000262.1 GCA_021300095.1 Flammeovirgaceae bacterium
ATGATGGATCGTCTGCGTGGCGAATCATCCTGGCAGGCAGTTGATGCTGCCACCGATGTCATAGGTCTGCTAAAACTCATTCAGTTGAATGCGACCGTAAGGCAATCCCAATTCGAGCCATCTCATGCACTATTTGATGCTCACCATGATTTCTTTTCGTTCCGTCAGTTGCAGTTGAACTTGACAGATTACTTTCAAGGTTTTAAAGACCGCCTTGACCATCTCGAGCGATTGAATGGACCAATGGGGCAAGACAAGGCACGAATGGACGAATACTTAGCCACACATCACCCCGATGAGGAAGTCACCGAGGAGTTGATGATGGCTGCAAAGGAGTCCTGTCGGGAAGCGTTCCTTGCCACCATTTTACTTTTCCAGGCCGACAAGCGTCGTTACGGCGAACTGCAGAGGATTATCAAGAATAACTACACGATCGACAGAAGAGCATACCCCAAGACACTTGTCGACGCTTTCAACGTCCTCACGAAGTTCGAAAGAGAGCATCGTCGTGACACGCAATCCGGCAGTACGTTGCTCAATGTCGAAGACGGCGAGCAGAATGGCCGTCGGCGAAATAAAAAGGGTAAACGCCAGGATCAGAACGACGACAGTAGTCCCTCGGATCGCAACAGCGGTAAGGCTATAGCATCATCTGAAACTTATACTGCGTCTAAATTAGAAAGCATCGACATGACGCTGCACCAGACCTCCCCGGTTAGAATCCCCAAGTCATGGATCGTCATTGACACTGCATCCACCGCGGATATGTTCATGCCACACATGCTCACCAACATCTATCGGAGCCAAGACACACTCGAGGTTGTCTCCACCGCAGGGAAGACACAACTACACGAGAAGGGAACGTTACCAGGATACCCCGTCGAGGTATGGTGCAACCGTAGTAGCGTGGCAAACATCCTCAGTTTCCACAACCTACAGAAGTTCTTTCACGTCGAATATGACAATGACTATCACGATCTATTCCGGGTATATCTCGGCGACAATCATGTCCTAGAGTTTAAACCATACTATAATGGACTCTACTACACGGACACCGGTGCACAAGGAACAGACACGTTTGTCCTCTTGAACACTGTCCAAGACAACATGACACGTCACACACCCCGAGGCATCAAACAAGCACAGTTAGCGAGACGCGTTCACGGTATCATCATGCGACCCAACACACGCAAATTCACTGAACTCATCACTATGGGACAGATCCGAAACTGCCCAGTAGAGGTACGGCAAATTCAGGCCGCCGAGGATATCTACGGGCCGAACATTGGATCTCTCAAAGGCAAAACCCCACGACACACCCCTACATCGGTCCACACTGGTGTCGATCCCGTCCCAACAGAAATACAGCAGCAATACCAGCACGTTACTTTGGCCATGGACATCATGTTTCTTAACAAGTTACCTTTCCTCGTCACAATGGCACGTGATCTGCAGATCGGCACGGTCACCGAGTTGTCCAATCGACAGGTCCCTACCGTGAAACATCATCTCACCAATGTGATCCGTACTTACGAAAGAAGAGGCTTCGTTATCGCGACTATCACGGCCGACGACGAGTTCCAGGCACTCGCAGCGGCCATGCCCGCCTACCTATTCAACCTGTGTGGGGCCGATGACCATGTCCCCGAAATCGAGCGATACATTAGGACAATCAAGGATTCCGTCAGATCCCAGTATAACGACCTGCCATTCGCATATATCCCACGCACCGTACTCATCTATATGGTCCGCAACGCGGTCTTCTGGAGAAACGCCTTCCCGGCCGACGCAGGCGTGTCAACCGTCTACTCTCCTCGATACATCATAGAAGGCCGCAACATCGACTATGATAAACACGTCCGAATTCCGTTCGGCGCTTATGCCCAAACCCACGAAGAACACAACAACAATATGGACCCCCGCACAGTGGGTGCGATTTGTCTCGGCCCAACCGGCAATGCGCAAGGATCCCATTACTTCTTCAGTCTTTCCACTGGTCGCATTCTCACGCGCACTCGATTCACGGAGCTCCCTATGCCAGCAGATGTCATCGACCGGGTCTCCAACATCGGCCGCCAACAGGGCATGCCCAAGTCTCTTACGTTTGCCGACCGATTCGGCCACGAGTTCACCGATCTTCCTCACGAAATCGACGACGCCCACGACAGCGATTACGAAACGTCCGACGATTATGCTGATTCCGACGATGATGACGACGACGATGTTCTTCCAGGCGACGATCTCGACGACGACTGTGCGGGAGTGGATGTGCAACAGTTCGGGGATGATGAACGCGACGCCGACGCCGCATCCATCACAGGAGTGGACGCAGCAACACCCGAAAACTTCCCGCACGTGTACGACGTGTACGACGACGCTTCAGTCGACGAATCCACAGACGCAAACGCAGAAGGAAACACAGGAGTGTATGCGGAAACTACTGAAGTGTACCCAGAAGCTGAAGAAATCACGGAGACTACTGAAGTGTACACACAAGAAACTACTGAAGTGTACACCGGAGAAACTAGTGAAATGTACACAGGAGGAACCACAGGAGTGAACACAATGAATTCCAACGATGCCATCAATGACGTCAACACAACAGATGGCAATAATGAACCCGAACCGCCAATCCCAGTCAACACACACACCATGAAACTACGTGCTCGAAAGCCATTAAGTAATCCAACGCATCTATTGGGCCGTGGATACGAAGATGCGTTCTCCTTCTTGACCTCCCAGATGTCCGCCAAAAAAGGGCTTAAGCATTTCGGTAAGGCAGGAACAGAGGCCATAGTAGCGGAAATGGCACAAATTCACTATCGCCGCGTCATCAAGCCACGAATGGCCAGTTCGCTGACGAGAGAACAAAAACGTGACGCTCTGCGCTATCTTATGTTCTTGAAACAGAAAAAGAGTGGAAGGATCAAGGCACGCGGCTGTGCTGACGGACGGAAGCAACGATTGTGGAAGAACAAAGAAGACACAAGTGCACCAACTGTCCGAACGGAGTCTGTTTTTCTATCCGCCGCCATCGACGCCATGGAAGGACGTGTGGTCGTCACCGTTGACGTACCCGGCGCATTTATGCAGGCGGATATCGATGAGTTCATCGTCGTCAAGTTCGAAGGAGAGTTGGCACAACTGCTGGAAAAGGTCGACCCTGCATCCTATTCCAAATATAAAGTCATGGAAAATGGGAAAGAGGTCATCTATGCCGAGTTACAAAAGGCCCTATACGGAACGTTACAAGCAGCCCTACTGTTCTGGAAGGAGATGCGACAATTTCTTGTTGATGTCCTCGGCTTCACCATAAATCCATATGATGAGTGCGTCGCCAATAAAACAGTCGACGGAAAACAATGCACTATTCTTTGGCACGTTGATGACCTTAAGATATCACATGTCAGCGCCGCCGTCATTGAAGATATATTGGCCAAAATGAGCGAGCGATTCGGCAAAGAGGATCCCCTTACCATCAACAGGGGAACTATCCACGATTATTTGGGCATGACGCTGGATTACTCGACCGCCGGCAAAGTCAAGATTTCCATGGTGGACTACATTGAGAGAATGTTAGGAGACCTACCAGAAGGAATGGACGGAACAGCTACCACACCCGCAGCGAATCACCTGTTTGATGTCAATAATGCAGCAACCAAACTTGATCACGACACTTCCGATTTCTTTCACACGAACGTGGCAAAACTTCTATTTCTCTGTAAACGAGCCCGGCCAGACATCCATACAGCGGTTGCGTTCCTCACTACCAGGGTCACATCCCCTGATGTTGATGATTATGCTAAACTGAGGAGAGTCATGAGGTATCTCAGAGGAACCATCAATCTGCCGCTGACACTGGAATCTCACCCGTCAGGAAACATGCGATGGTGGGTGGATGCGTCTTTTGCCGTACATCCTGACATGAAGAGTCAGACTGGAGCTGTGATGTCGCTGGGGAGGTGGTGCAATGATGTCAATGTCCTGTCGACAAAAGATCAATACTAAAAGTTCGACCGAGGCGGAATTGGTTGGTGTCGATGACGCTCTTCCACAGGTGATTTGGTCCCGTAATTTCTTGATGGCACAAGGATTCACCGTCAACGATAACGTGATCTATCAAGATAACCAAAGTGCCATACTACTGGAGCGAAATGGCCGACGATCAAGTGGCAAGCGAACAAGACACATCAACATTCCCTACTTTTTTATTACTGACTACATTGCTCGTGGCGAAGCGAGAGTGGAATATTGTAACACACAACAAATGACTGCTGATTTGTTCACCAAACCCCTCCAGGGTGCACAGTTTCGCCGCTTTCGGGATTTGGTGCTGAACATCCAGGAGACCGGTGATCCCTTAGAATCCGACCGTGGCTCGCAGAAGTGTGTTGAAGTAAGTAATCGTAATGTTAGCTCTGAGGACGGACGGACCGAGCAACCCGATCCACAAGTTCAGGATTGGAATCTAGTCTCCAGGAGGATCAGGAATAGGAAGCAGAAAGTAGAGCTCACTAATTTCTGATAATCAAAATTGATTGACTATCGGTTTACACTACTCTGGTCCGGATCTAGCCAGCCGTCTGACTAAACGTCACGGTGATCCTTGACCCAAGTAGTTGTTTCTTCATTATCAGAAATTGGCCAAGAGAAAGATGTCGGAATCAATTGACCGGCATCGACCCCAAGCTCTTGACACTGGACAGCAGCAGCGGGGCCAGGCGCAACAGCAACGCGCCCTCAACAAATCAAGACAGGGACCACGGTTCAGCGGAAAGTGTGAGGCCTTGAAAGGGAACATCTACGACATCTCTAGTCCCGATCCCACAGAAAGTTTCCACAAGACCACCCTCGAGATCGCCGAATATGTCGCGGTGCATTTCGACGGGGCTGGGGAGTACCGACGTGGACTCGTGGACATGAAACTCCCTGAAGTCTCCAAGCCGAAGGACCCATCCGATGATGCCAATGCATTCGCGATTGAGAAATGGAAGATTGAGTATCAAGAGTACGAGCGACAACGGGTCATGCGGGGCAAGAACCAAGACAAGGTATTCGCACTAATTGTCGGGCAGTGCACTCCTTCTATGATGGATCGTCTACGTGGCGAATCATCCTGGCAGGCAGTTGATGCTGCCACCGATGTCATAGGTCTGCTAAAACTCATACAGTCGAATGCGACCGTAAGGCAATCCCAATTCGAGCCATCTCATGCACTGTTTGATGCTCATCATGATTTCTTCTCGTTCCGTCAGTTGCAGTTGAACTTGACGGATTACTTTCAGGGTTTCAAGGACCGTCTCGACCATCTCGAACGATTGAATGGACCAATGGGG
>JAJTHV010000288.1 GCA_021300095.1 Flammeovirgaceae bacterium
GATGGAGGGGATAATACAGCTGCAGATAGATCTCTCCCTTGTCCTCCAAATTGTCCCCCAAGCTTGTAATTGGATTTACATTTCTGCTATCTCTAATTAAATATTTATTTTTTGTGCCTTGGTGTTTTTGTGGCAATTTCTTCGAAATTTAATTGTCGCTTAGCACCAAGGCTACTAGACTAGGAACATATAAAACGCAATTATTCTAATGCAATCGGACTACAAAATATTTTGGCTTTTTGCATATGTCTCTATATTTTCCTCGCTGCTTCCACTTGGGTTTGGAATTGTCAAATTTAAGAACCGAAGCTATGAGCTGAAATTACTTTGCATTCTTTCTTTGGTAGCATTTTGCTTGGAGATTATTTCTTGGAAAAACCCAGCATTTGCTAATGAAACAACAAACGTTTATGTAGTCTTCGAATTTATAATTCTAAATTTAATCTATGCAAAACCTTTAGAATTGTTTTCAAAAGCTAAAGCTCTAATAATAATTGCCATTCTTCTATTTGTTGGACTTTTTTTCACAGAACTTTTACAGAGTTCAAAAGTCGAGATGAGTTCAAACACACTCACCTTTACTTCCTTGCTATTCATCGTGTTCGCAGTTCGTTATTTCTATCTATTGATCCGAGATTTACCGACTGATCAAATTCAAAGGCTGCCTATGTTTTGGGTGAATACGGGTGTACTCATCTACTTCGCGGGCGGCCTTTTTCTTTTTGCCATGCGCAATTATTTGATCTCCGTTTTCCACGATGACCAAACTATCTATTGGAGTTTCCATAATTTTTTGAATATTGTTAAAAACTTACTCTTTGCAGTTGCCTTATGGCAGGACCTACGGAAACCCAAGCCTATCTGATTTTTGCCGTTGGCACAGTGGCCATGCTATTTATGGCCGGGGCCATTATCATTTTTGTTGCTTTCTACCAAAAGCGCATGCTGAATGAGCAGCTTCGTAGGCAAGCGATGGAAGCAGACTACCAACGCAAGTTGCTCGAAGCCCAATTGGAATCGCAAGAGCGCGAACGAGCCAGAGTATCCAAAGACTTGCATGACGATGTCGGGCTCATGTTGCAAGCCTTGCGCACCACCACCCTAGCCGTTATTCATCAAGCACCCGAAGAAGACCGGCAAGAAGTACAACAGATGGTTTCTGAAATCACTGAGTCCGTGCGGAGAATTTCCTGGGATTTGATGCCTTCCAGCTTAGAGCGCTTCGGCCTCACCGAAACCATCGATGAGCTTTGCAATCGCCTACACAAACGAGGCATACCTGTGCATTTTGAATTAGAGGGTGGCGCCATTGCATTAAGTAAACGCAACGAAGTGTTACTCTATCGGATGACCCAAGAAATGGTGAACAATGCTTTGAAGCACGCCAAAGCTTCCTCTATTAACGTGGCCCTTCGCTGGAGCAACGACAACCTTCACCTACAAGTAAAAGATAATGGAGTAGGTTTTGAGTTGCCCACCAGTGTTAACTACTCGCCCATTGGCAGCGGCCTTGGCTTACTTAGTTTAAAAAGTCGTGCTGATTTATTGAACGCCCAGCTTACCTTTGAAAAAAATATACCATCAGGTACCGTCATCACTGTAAACCTCCCTATCAATCATGTCTAAAATTGATGTTTGCATCATTGATGATCATCAACTTTTCCGCAAGGCCATGATGCGTTTGTTAAAAACATTCAAGCGCATCAATGAAGTAAGCGAAGCCGAAAACGGGCAAGCCTGTTTGCAACTGCTAAAGCAACAACAACCCCATGTACTTCTGCTGGATTTAGAAATGCCTGTGATGAATGGTGTTGACTGTGCCGAGGCAGTCCTAAAAAAATACCCCGACATCAAGATCATCATCCTCACCATGCACGATAGCGAAAAGTACATGCTCTACTTAATGGAGATGGGCGTGCATTCGTTCTTGTTAAAAAACACCGGGCCCGAAGAATTAGAAATGGCCATACAGCAAGTGGTGGATAATGACTTTTACCACAACGAATTACTGAACAGTGTGCTGCGCAAAGGCATTCACCAGAATGGCAAGAAAATGGAAAAGCCGGCCTTTGCTAAACTAGCCGACCTGACTGATCGCGAACAAGAAGTACTGCGCATGATTTGTCGGGAAATGAGTGTGAAAGATATGGCACTGGAACTGGGAGTAGCACCGAGTTCCGTACAAACCTATAAGACCCGAATTATGGCCAAGCTCGGCATCAAAAATACCATCGGGTTGCTGCGTTTTGCCCTTGAAACAGGGCTGATTTTGTAAAGTCCGCTTGTCGTTTTTTCGCTACAAACTTGTCGTTTTTTCGCTACAAGCTTTTTTCAGAAACCCCTTAAACGCCTCAAAATCGAACTTTTTAAAGTTTGATTTTTTTCAGTGGGTCCAAAATCAAAATTTCTGTTTTTAATAGTCTGCATCTTCGGTACGGTTTAGGGTTTTTTTAATCACGTACAGATGAAGGTATTGGTAGTTCACCGGCAAGAGGCAGTTCTCGACAGCATCACACAGCAGTTGGCGAAGTGGCATGTAGAAATTTACAACAACGGACTAGATGCTCTGTTGGCAGCGCGAATTGAATCGTTCGATTTGATTTTGTGTGGCAAAGACTTGCCGGTGGTTACCGGTATCGAAATGGTACGCTCGCTACGAAACTTTGGTCTCAACAAATTAACACCTGTCATTTTATTAGCCGATGGCAGCGAAAGTGAAGAGCACGCTCGCATCTATCAAATGCTGAACGTAAACCTGCTGACCATGACAGAAATTGAAGAAATGAAAAACCTCCAAATAGAATGAGTACAATAGCCCCCCCAGCTCATACTGCTTATCAACTTGGCCTCCTCCATTTTGTACATGTGCTGATGGCTGCAGATGGAATTATTCATCAGCGCGAACAGTTGGTGATGGAAGAAATAAAACGAGAAGAAAGCATCTCATCCGAACTGTTTGATGAGTTTCGCTATTCCATTTTAGGCAAAAACGAATTGCAAGTATTTCGCGAAGGCGTAGAATTGATGAATAGTGCGAGTGACCAGGAGCGATTGTGCGCATTGGTGCATTTGTATCGCTTGTCAGAAGCGGATGAAAACATTCATGAAGAGGAAGTTCGCTTCTTGTTTAACTCGCTCAAGCAAACCCAGGTAGATTTTGAGGATGTGGTGCTTGCTTCGCGTTTAGCGAAAAGCAAAAAAATATAGTTGGTCGTTACACGTATTGAGCGGTGTAGCTGTTGGCTATCGGAATTCGCAAAGGCAAACAAAATATACGATGTCACACACCACTCCCCGTGGTTGGGTACCCGATTTACCTGACCATCGCGATCAGCGCTATGCTGCGCCATCAAAAGTTTTACGCAAACTTCCTTCCAGCGTCAACCTTACCAAACTCTGTCCGCCTGTTTATAATCAGGGCGAGATGAATAGTTGCACTGCCCATGCTATCGGTGCCGCCTATCAATTTGAATTACTTCGCCAAAATCGCAAAGATGTGTTTATGCCTTCCCGGTTGTTCATCTACTACAACGAGCGAGCCATGGAGGGTAACATCAAAAGTGACAGCGGTGCGATGATTCGCAACGGTATAAAAAGTGTGAACAAACAAGGCGTATGTCCCGAAGCGATGTGGCCATACGACTTTAAACTCTTTGCCACCAAGCCCACTAAAACGTGCTACACCAAAGCACTGCAACACCAGGTGCTCTCGTATCAACGGGTGCAGCGCACGCTTACGCAAATGAAAAGTTGCTTGGCGGAAGGATATCCATTTGTTTTTGGATTTACTGTATTCGATTCATTTGATAGCCCGCAAGTGAAACGCACCGGCAAACTAAACATGCCCAAGCGAAACGAAAAAGACGATGGAGGCCATGCGGTATTAGCCGTTGGCTATAGCGACAGTGCCAAGCGATTTATCGTGCGCAACAGCTATGGCCGCAAATGGGGTAAGCAAGGATACTTTACTATGCCTTACGATTATCTACTCGATGAAGACTTGGCCGATGACTTTTGGACGCTGCGCGTGATTGAATAAAACTAACTACTTAATATTTATCAGACAATGGAATGGTTGAAATTAGAAGAGGAGCACAAAAAAACTTTTGGACGAGAGTATGTGGCTTGTCACGAACCTTATGAACGCAACTGGATTATCGAAAATGTCATTCAGGTGTTACCGCAATATCGCAAAAGTGTTGTAGAAAATGCCGTAGTAGAAGTTTGCTCTTCCATGAAAGTAACACCACGGCAACGTAAAGAATTTTTCACACGCCTCAGCATAGCTCT
The DNA here is from genome assembly GCA_021300095.1 of Flammeovirgaceae bacterium. GTDB lineage: Bacteria > Bacteroidota > Bacteroidia > Cytophagales > Cyclobacteriaceae > ELB16-189. The sequence goes on from JAJTHV010000288.1 coordinate 4,291, forward strand.
CGATGCCAAGCGACTGCATGTGCAAGAACGATTAAAAAAAATCAATCACCCGTCATAAAAATCACAAACTAAACCTACCTCATATGAAGCAACAAGGAAAGTTCCTCCTTTTTAATGTAAGTGAATTTGATAATTGGCTGAAAGGTCTTCAGCTCAAGCGAAAAATTACACTCATTCAAAATCATCATACATGGCTGCCCAATTATGAAACGTTTGATAAGTCTGGTGATCATTTTAAGATGCTTGCTTCCATGGAAAAATCGCATATCGAACGTGGCTTTAGTGAGATCGCCCAAAACCTCACTACATTTCCGGATGGCACAATCGCTGTATGCCGATCGTTTGAAACCATTCCGGCCGGCATTAAAGGAGCAAATCAATTTGGTATTTGCATAGAACATGTTGGAAACTTTGATGTAGGTGGCAATACGATGCGCGCGCCACATCGCGCAACCATCCTCAAGACAAACTCTCTGCTGTTGAAAAAGTTTGGATTGACACCTTCTACTAACTCGATAGTATACCATCATTGGTATGATCTAACCACTGGCAAACGTGTGCCGGATGGTAGTCCCAACACCAAATCGTGCCCCGGCACCAATTTCTTTGGTGGTAATACGATGGCAGCTTGCAAAAACAATTTTTTGCCTTTACTGACATAGCTGCGAATAGTTAGCTGCAAAAACACATACCCGCCTTATTACCTAAGCCATGGGAAAAAATCGATTGGATAACATTCGCGCTCACTTTGTGGGAAAGCTTCCGGTCTATGTCATATCGGGTGTGTTGATTGGCTTAATCTGTTTTTACTATTTCGTTTACTTACCCAAAAATGAACAACACCTCAATGAACATGTAGATCGGCTGCTCACTAATAAGTCAAAGACGATTTATGAAAAATACAAGGGCTACGAAGATGCTCTCAGTAGTTCCGCACGTACGTATTTTTCTAAGTGGCTTTTCGAAACACGCAAAACGGAAACCGCACTCCGGCTTTTAGAAGTTAACGACACAACCTATTACCAGTTTTCCGATGGTCCACTAGAAAAAGGTTTTAAAAAAATGGTGCCAGCCGATATGAAGAACGCACCGATCGATGCTAAATTCAAGTCACAGACACGTGGCCCCCTAAAAGAAACACCACATTTGTCGTTGTGGCAAGTGGCATCCGGCAACTATCATTTTGTATTTGAATTACCGGGCGAGTATTTAGCCTACTCTGAAAAATCAAAAAAACCAAAAGACAAAGTAGTTGAGCATCCCTACTTGTGGATGAGCGCCAACACCTTCACCGCCAACTTAAAATCCTCTGCTTTTTTTGATGATTTGTTTTTAGTTTCCATTTACGAAGATGATCCGAAGCATGCGAGCACACAGGTAAGCGGTTTTGTAAAAGATGGAGTGATTGTTGATAAATCGTTGTTGGGTCTAACCAAATTTGCGATGCACGATTCGGTTAAAATAGCCGGAGTAGGAATCTTCACTCGAAAGATTGCAGGCGAAACGTATCGCGTTTATACCAAACGAATCCATCTGCAACGCAACTTAGATGTATTTGTCGTTGGACTAATCGATAGCAGTAAATTTAAAAGAATGGCTACCGATGTGCCTGCCTGGTTTATCATTTTCTGCATCGTGATTGTTTTGGCTTTGATCTTTTTGATGCCGCTGATAAAACTTTATGCACTCAATGAAAGTGAACGGCTTTCTGCAGGCGATGCACGCCTGTCTGTATTTTCAATGATTCTCATCGTCAGCCTCATTACCATTATACTTTCCGGTAGTTATGTCTTCTGGAGTTTTGAGAAGGAAGAAGTGGACACACAGCTAATCGAAATCACTAAAAAAATAAAGGAAAAAACGCGTCATCAAATTTCGTCACTACAGCGTTTGATCAGTGATCCCGCACTTTTTGATCAACCCATAGATAGTATTCGAAGAAAATATGCCGCGGTTGATTATTACAACGAACTGTTTTCGCTGGATACGAAAGGAAACACTCAACAAGTCATTGTTGGAAAAAAACGTTTAGACTCCATTTTCAAAACCTGTCCGTATAACCTGAGTTCGAGAAATTATTTTCAAAATATTCGTTCCGTGCAGGTTCGACACGATACGATTGATTATAGCCTAGTTTCCATCAATTCATTTTCCAGTGGAAGCAGCGAGGCCGCTTTAAGTGTTAATTGGAAGGGCGATACGGTTCGTGTTGTCACTGCGAGAATTCCCGCCATCATCCAATCCGTCATACCGGCACCCTATCAATTTGCTGTTGTTGACAAAACAGGCGATGTGAAATTCCACTCCGACTGGACGGAGCTTCAATTTGAAAACTTCATCAGCGAATGCGATGATAACCCGCAGTTGCAAGCCATGGTGCAAAATGGAATCACCGGAGACGTTGACTTTTCCTATCTCATCAACGATTGCCAGGGATACGGCACTCCCCTCATCAAAGATTGGTACCTGATTGTTTATTACGAAAAGCAAACGCTGCGAAATTTGGCGGCAGAAGTATTTGGATTATGCATCATTACCATCTTGATCGTAGCCCTCTTGCTTTGGCTCATTCAGTTTGCACTCGCACAAGATCGTTATCACATCGGCCTGATTAAAACACAAGCCTTCTTTTATCATTGGCTCAACCCTAATACATCTTCCATTCGCAAGTGGATGGCCCTCACATTTTTTAATCTGTATTTATTCACGTGCCAAACCATTTGGTCTTTTTTGTTCAACTCACTCATCGCTTCCATCTTCTTTATCTTTCTTTCCATTCTTGCCTTTTACATTATTGGATACGGTTGCCTGAACGAAATCAATAAGAAAAATATTTTTTCCTCCCGCACGATGTGGTGGCTGGTGATCCTCTTCTTTACGGTGTTGGGTTGCTTGCTGGCTGCCGGATGGATACTACAAAGCATTCGGTTGGTTATTTTCACCATCCTCTTTCTGCTGGGTATCGTAGGCTGTGCACGGTTATTTCAAAAGTGGGAATGGGCTCTCTTCAAGAAGTGGAAACCTTATCTCGGCTTCCGGGCATTTCTCGCTTCATCTTTGCTTGTGATGGCGGTAGGACCTACGTGGACATTTTTGACTGATCATTATTATTACGCTTCATTGTCGTACCACTATAGTTCCGCGCTGAATGATCTGAAGAAGCTGGAGGCCTTTCGCTCGCGTGATCGTGCCATCGACAATTTTACTAACTCCAGCGTGCCCGCATCTTTTGCAAATGAAGAGACCAAAAAACAAGATTCTTCCGACATTGCACTCTATACCTATTTACAAGAATTTAAATCAAGAGCCGAGTCACTCGACTCGTATAGCTTCGACCGCGTACTGAATGCCGCTCGCTACCAAATCAGTCACACCTCGAATTACATCATTGCCAAAGTCAGCTCGGATAAACCCACACTTCAAATAGTCAAACCAGTTCACAAAATTGCTGTAAAACACAACTGGCTTGCCGTGGTGGTGACGTTTCTGGCAATCCTTACGGGTGTACTGATTTGGCAATCGCTGGGCATCTTGCCACACAAACTATTTTATTCGCCCGTCATTCGACTGTGGGAATCACTCCCACCTAAAAAGAAAAATTTAAATTTTGCTGAACAGGAATTTGAAGGCGATACGGACGAACGGCATCCGTTGCATCACTTGGATGAGGAGAGTAAAAACAATTGGCTGAAGCTGGCCACAGCAGAGTATGGCAAACCCGGCTTATCCCGTAAGGAAAAAGTGGCTATACAAGAAAAATATCTTTTGCAACTGGAAGTGCTGGCGGATGCGCATTATACAAAAACATTGGCGGCCTGCTCGCAGGAAGAAAAATATTTTCTCTTTGATCTTTCAACCGATGGTGTTACCAATTTCGCCAATGAGACACTGATTGGTTCGCTGGCGCACAAAAGATTGATCCGCACCAACCCTGCTATCGAAATCGTCAATCGAAGTTTTGCGCACCACGTGTTAAACAGCATGACAGCGGAAGAAATCAGCAAGTGGGAAGAAAAAGAAAACAGCCAGGGAAATTGGAGCAATCTGAAACTCATTCTCATCATCGTGATCAGTGTGGCATTTGTGTTTTTGTCATTCACCATCGAAGGCTTCATGGGGCGTGTAAGTGCCCTGCTCGCTCCGCTGGGTTTAATACTACCCAAAATAGTAAGTCTCATTTCAAATTATTCCAGCCTGCCCAAACAAACCTCTCCCTAACCCTAACCCCATAGCCTATGTCAAGTTTCCCCATCCTCGATCTGATTGCCGGCCTCATCTTCATTTACTTTCTGCTGGCACTTGTCAACAACTCATTCATCGAACTGTTTTCGGCATTCATGCAAATTCGTGCCAAACTTCTGGAGCGGTGGATTCGTAAAATGTTGGGAGCGATGGCGAATGAAGTGATGGACCATGATTTGCTGAACGGTCTCAGCAAATCGAAAAAGTCTACACATTACATGGATTCA
>JAJTHV010000404.1 GCA_021300095.1 Flammeovirgaceae bacterium
GAATATCGGCTACAGTCGTATTCAACCGATTCAATGCATTATCGTATTCCTCTTGGCTGATCGAATCTTTCTCTAATCATTTGCGCTGACGAAACTCATTGTCTTGATTGAGTTTTTGATTGTATTTCTGTTTTTGTAGCTGAGCCTTTAAATCATCGTTATTGATTTCCAACAACAAGCTTCCTTTCGAAACGGATTTGCCTTCCTGAAACGAAATACTAACCACTTTACCGGACGATTCACTTTTCAACTCCAGTGATTCATTGGGTAAAATCGAACCGGTCACCACGAGTTTGTTATCTAATTTGGATTCCTTCAGCACAATAGCTTCTACCATTAGTTTTTGCTTGCCGCCAGCGCCACTGGCGATGGGCGCATCTTTCTTAGGCTTGAACCAGCCCAGCTTTGGCAAGGCAATCAAAAAAATAATTACCAAAACGATGCTGGATGTGAGAAGTGTTTTTTTCATTTGATATGAATTCAAAAAAATCTATTGGTGAGTGGTAAAGTGATGATGCAATTTCATGATTTGTGGAAGGATCAATTGCGTTTCATCGTTTTCAATAATAAAGTTGGCTCGTTTTCTCATTTCTTCTTCGGGTATTTGTGCTTCCATAATCTTGCTGATCGCTTCATCCGTACGTTGTGGGTCACGTTGACGAACGCGTTTCATTCGCAAGGCTTCCGGAGCTGCCACCAAAATACTGGCGTCTAATTTTTTATATGACCCAGACTCAAACATCAAAGCTGCTTCGCGAATCACATATTCATGGCCTGTTTGTTGATTTACCCACTGCTCGGTATCTATCGCCACGCGCGGATGAACCAAGCCGTTGAGCTTCTCACGCAAGTGTGGATGCTGAAAAATTCGTTCGCTCAGATAACTTCGATTCAAGCTGCCATCGGTATTATAAGCCAAATCTCCGAATTCCGCTTTGATTTGACTGACCAATATTCCGTCAGTGGTCATAATAGCTTTCGCTCGGCTATCTGCGTCATACACAGGAACACCCAACTTAGAAAAGACTTTACAAACTAAACTTTTGCCTGAGCCGATACCGCCTGTTACGCCAACTTGTAAAGGTCTATTCATTGGTGGTGGAATCGATTTCTACAATACGCGCATAGGGAGGTAAATTGAATCGGGCAGGAATTATTTTTTTGTTTCGAACCCGTTTGCCCGTTGCAACCCATTGGTTGTGCATGTTTCTTACATCCGCCTCCTGGCGAGTCGGAATAATCACTGTGATGCGAATACTATCTGTCGCGGCTGGTTGCCGATCGCGAATCCACTTCACCCGTAAGGAGAGCGTGCTTACCGCGCCAACCTCAAACATTACTTTCACGGTAGGTGGATTTCGATTCAGGTTTACGCCTGAAGGGACACTTACTTCCATCTCTCTCGAAAAATTTTCATTGATGCCTTCATCATCTAGTAACAACGACAGGCTATCCGGAAGTTCATGCAATACACTTTTCGGTCCATCTACCGAGATGGAGTCCGGCAACAATACGATCGGGCTGATGAGTCCGTAGCCTTCTTTGAACCGTAAACTTTTTGTATCCACCACCACTTTAAAAAGATGAGCATCACGTTCATCGATTTTAAGATGAAGTGTGTCGGTGACTACATAATTGATTTTCAACTTACCCAGTTGGGGCTCGAGTTGTGGGAGTAACGTAGCGCCTACTATTTTTTTTGTTTCGAGCGGGTGTTCCAAGGCAATAGCCAGTTCCGGTAGTTTAATACCGAAATGACTCCGAAAGAGGTCCCATCCGTTGCCACTTACATTGACCGTAACCTGACGGGGAAGCTCATGAACGGGTATGAAATTTTCCGTATCGTACTCAAATCGAAGCGGGAAACGCACGTTGGTAGAATACGTTTTGTTGAATGCGTTGAAAAGCCAGAAAACGATGGCTACAATAAAACAGAGAAAAACGGCCTTCCAATTGGCACGATCAAAACGCAGCAGATTACCGATGGCTCGTAAAAAATTCATGGGAAGGAAAGGTACGAATTAGCACAGCGATTATGAATAAAAATTCCCGATGCCGATTCGTACCTTACTCATATCAGGCTGCCGGTTTCTTTGTGGCTGCCGCTTTGGTAGAATCCATCGAGATAGCCGACTTTGAAAACCGGATTCGGGCACCGCGTTCCACTTCCAAGATGAAAGTATCATCTTCCAATTCAGCTACACGGCCGTGTGCACCACCAATCGTCACCACATAATCACCTTTTTGAATGGCCTCCGTGAATGTCTTTTGGTCTTTGGCCTTTTTTTGTTGAGGGCGGATCATGAAGAAATAAAAAATACCAATGATGGCAACCATCAAAATGATTTGCATAGTAGCACCTCCACCGGGTGCAGCTTGTAATAAAATTGAGTTCATACGTAAAATTTAGGGCTGCAAGTTATTCCTTCTAAAGCAAACATCCCAAACCGTTGGGCCTGGGATGTTCAATGTATTGAAAATGATAACGATTACTTCACCGTGGGGCCATTCGCTCCATCTGGCTTTGGTGTTACCATGGCTTTAAATTTCAACATGGTCGTCTTTGGCCATGTATTGGCGGTAACCGTAATGGTTTTATTGTTAATGCCAGGCTTTCCTTTCGTGTCAAACTCGGCCTTTACATATCCTTCACCACCTACAGGAATAGGGGTTTTTGTCCACTCTGGCACAGTACATCCGCAAGAAGGTTGTGCATTTTGGATAATCAAAGGTGCCTGACCCGTGTTTTTAACTTTATAGGTAAACGTCACCTTTTTGCCTTCATCTACAGTTCCAAAATCGTGATCAATTGTGTTGAATTCAATGGTTGGAAGCGGGCCTTCCGGTTTTTCTTCCACGGCCGGAGCTGCTTCGGGTGTAGCGCTCGGTGTGGGCGCTGCGGTAGCCTTATTACCCTCAATTTGGGCAAGGCGGCTTTCCAACTCAGCAATTCTTTTTTCAGACGCTTTATCGCGGCAGCTTACCAAAGCAATCACCATGGCTATCACTAAACTTGCTTTTAAACTGGTTTTCATAGGATTTTGATTTTTTTCTTGATACAAAATTAATTGATTAACACCGAATTCACGTTCCGATGCCGGGTTTAACAAATCTTTAACTGTTCTTACCGCGTAGTTGTTCAAGCAACGCGTCTACATCATTTAGTAATTGTTGTGCCTTGTCTTGCGCTTCTGTCACCACTTTTTGGCCTTGCGACTTGGCTTCTGTGGTAAGAGGAGTCTCTTTGCCGGACACCAAGTCGGCCAGGTAATCTTCCAGCAATTTTTTGTACTTGTCTAATTTATAAGAGAGCTTTTCGCGGGTATTTGAGCCCTTATCTGGGGCGTAAAGGATCCCCAAAACGGCACCCACCGCAGCTCCGGCCAAAAACGCCATTAGCGCATTACTTCCTTTTTTACTCATAGGTTTCAGTTCTTAGAAGATTACAAAGATAATAGCTTTCCTCTATTTAAATGATACTCTATTTGTTGTCAATCAGGCCTCTTCCGCTCTTTTTCAATGCCCCTGAATCTTTCATTTTCTTAGACAGGACATCCAAGATGCCGTTGATAAACTGACGGCTCTTGGGGGTGCTGTATTCTTTGGCCAACTCGATGTATTCATTTATTGTCACCTTCACCGGAATATTAGGAAAACTGATCATTTCGGCAATGGCCATCTCCAAAATGACGCGATCGGTTAACGGCAAACGGTCTACTTCCCAATTTTTGGTATTCGAAGCAATGAGGTCTTTGAATTCCTGATCCAACTCAATCGTGTTTTCATAGAGTTTGTCTATAAACTGCTTGTCGTCTTCCCAATCCAGTGACACTTTCTGCAATTCAATCTTGTCTTCCTCAAAAGATTTGATGGTTTTGTCGGCCAGGCTTTTGATAATGTCTTTGTCTTCGGCCCATCGGATGTCTTGCTCATCAAAGTAGTCGTTGATGGCGTTGCTGGCTAAAATGATTTTACGAAGCAGGTGCTTTAAGAATGCGCGTTGTGCTTCAGTATCGGCTTCTTTTAGCTCAATAAATTTCTGGTACTCTTTGTCTTCTTTTACGATTTCGCGAAACCAATCGCGCACCAGATTCATTTCGTTGTTCCACCCGGCCGTGCGAAGCAGTTCTTTCTTTAGTTCCTCATTCTCTAGAAAAGCTTTGATGATGGGCATACTGATCAACTTGCCATGCACCGGTTTTTTATCACTGGCGGCTACTTCCGCGAAAGCGATAATCAGACCAAGTGTGTGATGGTAGGTTTCGGTCAATTTTAAAATCTCTGTGATGCTGTTCTTGCCCAAATACGCCTTGTCTTTCTTTACCTGGCGGGTGTACAAATCCATGGCCTCATCAACCACTTTGGTAATGATAGGCTCCGTAACTTCCTTCGGTGTTCCTTGAAAGCGGCTTTCAAAAACAGACTTGGCTGTTTTATGTCGCTGGCGTAAGAGTGCTTTGTCTTGCACTTCCATGCTATTTAAATCGGGCTTAAATCTTTCTTCAATCAA
>JAJTHV010000420.1 GCA_021300095.1 Flammeovirgaceae bacterium
ACCGGCTCGCCCGCAGCTTGAATTGACTCTATCGGAAAGGCTCGGGTGCCGGAAAGAAACGCTTTGTGAGAAATAGCAATCCCATCCATGGTCGCGCGATCGAAAGGAGGGAAGTCGCGGTCGGCTTCGATAGTTTCAGCTAGTGTTTGTCCCATTGCCTCTGTCACCGGCACACGCTTCTTTTTCAACACGGCTGCATTGGCAAGAATAATGGTGGTAGCTTCTTCAACTCTTATCATGATTCCTTAATTTAGCTGAATGGAAAATCAATTTACGCACATTAGTTCATCCGGCAACCCGCAGATGGTCGATGTTTCTGCAAAGGCGGTTACTACGCGTGTAGCGAAAGCAGAAGCCACTGTTTTTCTGGGAAAGGAAATCATGAGTCAGATGACGGGCGATGAATTGATCACCAAAAAAGGCCCCGTGTTTCAAACGGCTATCATTGCAGGAGTGATGGCCGCCAAGCGTACACACGAACTCATTCCGTTTTGTCATCCATTGGGTTTGGAAGATGTGCAAGTAGCTATTGAAGCTAAAGGCGAACGCGCCATCATTCAAACCTTAGCGAAAGTTACCGGCAAGACGGGAGTAGAGATGGAAGCACTCACGGCTGCTTCAGTCGCAGCCCTTACCATTTACGATATGTGCAAAGCGATTTCACACGATATGGTTATTGAGCGTATTCAGCTTACAGATAAAACCGGAGGCAAGAGCGACTTTCATCGCTCTTAGCGCTCGTAATACAACAAGATTTCTACCCGTCTGTTTTTACTGCGTCCCGCTTCCGTTTCATTGGTGGCAACCGGATTACTCAGTCCTTTGCCTTCCGCAGAAATTCGATCGGTGGCAATGCCTTTCTTCACTAATTCCTGCAGCACCGCTTCCGCTCGTTTCTGCGAGAGGCGTTGATTGAATTTCTCCGAGCCAATGTTGTCGGTGTGCCCGGTGATCTTCACTTTCAAGGCAGGATCTTCCTTCAGTGTTTCACTCAGTTGACTGAGAAACTCTTCGGTTTTATCATCCAGATCTACACTGTTGAATTCAAATTGAAAATGAAGTGTGATTTTCTCTACAATCATCGGTTCGTGCGCCACGCGACCGGCTTCTGCATTTAGATTGACCTTGGATGTGTCCATCTTCACCAACTCAATCGGTGTTGATGTGGTATCCTGAAAGGTAACTGACTTTACAGGTGTAATCGCTGCCAATGAATCCAAATTGGCTTTCGGAATTTGTTTTTTTGGAACAGGAACCCTTCGATAGGCAGCAGGCTTTGAAGGCTTCTTCGATTTCTTGCGTTTGGTCTTTTTTGTTTTTCGTTTGGCCGTGCTCGTCTTTGTTAGCTTCCGGATTTCTACACCTACTTCCAATGCGCCCAGATTAGAAGGATTGTTTACAAAAAGCGGGAAGTCGTAACTGAGTCCAACTGAAAAATTACCTTGATGCAGTTGAGCACCTACAATCCCCGAGCGGCCAATTACATATTTGGTGAGCAAATCGATGTGCGCTTGTTCGCGTGGCTTTCTCTTCAAATTGTATTGCCACTTGGCTCCCACATTCATCAGTTGTCCGGCACTGTTCATGCTGTAAAGTACTTCCGGAAAAATCGATAGCTCGGCTTGCTGATAGGCGCGGAAGCCACCCGCAAAAACCAATGTAGATGCCAGTTGATTTTGCTTGTTGAAGAACGCATCATTCGGTCTGTTGATATCAAACAGCGATAAGCCCCAATAGGCTTCTACCTGATCTTGTCGGTCGACTTGTTGCCAATATAAACCAGTGCTGAAGGTGGAGAAACTATTAGTCAGTTCGTTCATTGTTTCACCTGATGGGAGCGAACCATCAAACCCACGATCGGGAACGTACTGCGATCCGGTGTAGTAGCCATCCAAACTGATTCTCCGTGATTGATAAAGACCTTTGAAGCCGAGCGATAAAATGCGGTAGCGACTGAGCCGGATATTGACAGCATAACTCAACGTAATCTCTTCCGTACGAAACATACCTCCGGAGCGATCATCCAAAAAAGTAAGTCCAATGCCCGACCAAGGTCGCCCGGTGCTTCGATTCAACAAAGGGCGTTGTAAAGAAAGTTGGTTGCTATTGATCGAGAAATCTCCACCTGTACTTTGACTGCGCGAAATCAATGAGGCAGACATGTATTTGTTGGTTCCAATCCAGGCCGGATTGACGCGCTGCTGGGTAAAATTGTATTGCGAAAACTGAAAGTACTGCGCATGAATTGGAAGGGAAGACGTCAGTATTATTCCAATTAACCAACAGCGGAGGAGAAACCGAAGGCTCATGACTTTTTCAATTAGCGAACTAGTAGAATAGAACCTTTTGTTTTGCCATTGAGGCGCAAGGGCTGACCGTTCGGCTGGGTGCCTTCCACCTTCCAGTAATAAACTCCTGCCGATTGTTGTGTGCCTTGTGTTGTCCCATTCCATCCTTGCGAAGTCGCCTGCGATACATTGTTGGTTTCATACACCACTACTCCATCCCGATTATAGATTTGAAACCGGAAATCGCTGGCTACTGTGAGCCCGTAAATTTTAACCTCATCATTCTTGCCATCGCCATTGGGCGTGAATAGGCTAGCCACAAAAGCAGTTTCTTCTACTTCCACGGTTACACTTGCCTTCGCTTCGCATTGAATGCTGTCTTTCGCCAAAACCTGATAGGTGGTTGTTTGTGTGGGCGATGCGTTCGTTGTGCCGGAAAGTGAATTACTCAATCCGGCAGTAGGACTCCATTGATACGTTTTGGCTCCGGTTGCTTCGAGTGTGACGCTTTCACCTTGTCTGATTTTAAAGTAATCGCCATTCAATTGTAAATTCGGAGTGCTTACACGAAGGCTAAACTCTTTCGTATAGGTACACGTGTTTTTGGTTGCCTGCACCGTCACCACTACATTTTTAACCGTTGACAAAGTCACTGTATTTCCGGTGGACGTAGAACTATTCCATTTCCACGTGGGTGAATCCCAACCCGGCTCGATACTCAGTTGGATGGATTGATTAGCACATACATATTGTGTGGCGGATTCCACTTTTGATAACCCGTTTACTTTTAATATCCATGCTTTACAACCTCCACCCGCAGAGGGGTCGATGTATACCAGCGTATCGGTAGCCGTGGGACGCAACGTGGCTTTGTCGGATTCACCGATAAATCCCTCATTGAATGAAAACCAATACACGGTTTTCGGAAGTTTGATTTCTACCGGATTGTTTTGGCAAACCTGCACATACTCAATCTGAATACTCGGGCAAGGTTTCGCGTTGCATTGCCCATTGATGCACCGGCTACCAGTAAAACTATTATCGATGGCTTGCACTGTATAGACATAGCTCGAAGGAACCAGCGGCAGCATCATCACGTTGTTAGTGGTTTGGTTGCCATGCACAGGGCGCAACCTTCGTTGGGTTTTCAAGTCAAAGCCGGGAGCGATGTAATTCGCTTTCGCGGATGGATCGTACAATCCGATATCGTAAGTCAGTGATTTTTTGGGCGTGTGGTCATCGGTTGATTTATCCCAATAGATAAATGTGCGGTTGAAGAAGTTAACTGAAAAAGTAAGGCCCGGTTTGCTCGGTCTTTCGTTGACTTTGGGCTCTTGGTTTTCCCAAACCTGATAAACAAAATAGGAAGCTGAATCCAATACCCGTAGCACATCCAGATCACCATCCAAATCATAGTCGCCCCACTGCTGCGAATAAACCATTGCTGTATCGAGATCGGTGATGAAGCCGGTGGAGTCGATGATCTGATTCACCCGTTTTCCGTCCGTTTTTTTTCCTGTAAAGGAAAGTTCAGACAATCCATCTGAATTCAAATCAGCAAGAAGCATCTGTCCCGATTGGTAATTGGGAATGGAGTCTGTGGCTTGAAATGCATTTCCTCCGTTCGTAAAATATTTCAGTTGTGCTTGTTGGCTGCTATTCACACCATTCACAATCACATCAAACTGGCCATCGTGTTTAAAATCTCCGCTTTCAATCTGACCGCTGGATGGCGCACGAAAATTCGTTTTTTTGAAGTCCAGCTTCCCCAGATTCTTCATCATGAAAAGAGCAGGCTCATTGCTTTTGGTTCCCGAAACCATCAGGTCAGTTCTTCCATCGCGGTCATAATCATAAGAGGCAATGGATTGTATTGAAATACCAAGTGGATCGAACGCAAGTTGATAATCTTTTCCGGTGTTTTGAAAGACTTTCAGAAAGTCGGCTCCGCCCACGGCCAGATCAAGCTTACCATCCCAATCAAAGTCTTTTGCTACCAGCGAAGTGATGGTTAACTCAGGCAACGCCAACAGTGAATCCCGCAAGGAAAGATTCTCCCC
>JAJTHV010000198.1 GCA_021300095.1 Flammeovirgaceae bacterium
CCAGTGGTGAAAATACTCGAACAGACAACGGCACTAGAGCCCATCACTGTCATCACAAAGCCTGTAATCGACTCGGATGCAGAGATGATCGCGAAGGTGAAAAAGATCTTTCAAAAGAGTAAAGAAGAATCCATCCAACTCAATCTCGCCTGGTGTAAACAAATGACACAACCGGAAGTAGCTCTTCGGGAGAAGCTCACTTTCTTTTGGCACGATCATTTTGCGTGTCGTGCGCGCATCCCTTGGCTGGCGCAACAACAAAACAACAGCATTCGCACCCATGCGCTAGGTTCATTTGCTGATCTGCTCATGGCCGTTTCTAAAGATCCCGCTATGATTCAGTTTCTGAATAATCAGCAAAACAAAAAAGCAAGCCCCAACGAAAACTTTGCGCGTGAAGTGATGGAGCTCTTTACGTTGGGTCGGGGACATTACACAGAGGAGGATGTGAAAGAGGCAGCACGTGCGTTTACCGGTTGGGCGTTTGATCCGCGCACCGGGGAGTTTTTGTTTCGACCGCGTGTGCATGATGATGGCATGAAATCATTTCGGGGAAGCAAAGGAAATTTTACCGGAGAGGATATCATTGAGCAGCTGTTGAACGACCGGCAAACAGCCCGCTTCATTACGGAAAAAGTGTGGGCTTATTTTGTGAGCAATGAAGTGCGCGATGAAGAAATCATTCGCACGTTAGCTGAACAGTTTTATCAATCCAATTATAATATTCAGCAACTCATTCAATCCATCGCTGTGTCGGATTGGTTTTATGAACCACGGTTTGTCGGTAACCGGATCAAGAGCCCAATTGAATTGATGGTTGGACTGCAGTTGCAAACACAAGGCACCTTTGTCATTCCGGCAACAGCCACTTTTCTGCAGAGGGCCATGGGGCAGCTCCTTTTTTTTCCACCCAACGTAGGTGGATGGCCGCAAGGCCGCGAATGGATCGACAGCTCCAGCCTTACTTTCCGACTCTCGTTGCCCGGCATTTTGTTGCGTGGCGACAGCACCAACTTTCAATCGAAAGATGATGGCGATATCAACAACCTCACCAACAACTTTGGGCAAGCGCGCTTTGCATTTCAGGTTGACTGGGCAAAGGTGGCTCAGCAATTCACGGCTAAGCAATCGACAACCACCTTGCAACGCATCGAAGACTTTTTATTAGCACAACCAACCACGCAGGCCAACCGCGCGCTGATCGAAAAGTATACTTCTACCGCTGTCAACGATCTGGAATTCGTGCAGCGTGCCTACATCGGTTACATGTCGTTACCCGAATACCAACTTTGCTAAAAATCCTATGCACAACCGAAGAGCGTTTTTGAAGAAATCCATGATGGCAACAGCCGGCACGATGTTGATACCGAGTTTTTTAAAGGCAATGGAAAGCTCCTCACTGCCCGGATTCAAAAAACTGGTGGTGCTGCAACTCTCCGGTGGCAATGACGGATTGAATACTATCGTTCCCTATCGCAACGATGTTTATTATCAGCTACGTCCCCAACTTGCCATCGCGGGCAAGCAGGTCATCGAAGTGGCCGATGAGTTGGGATTTCATCCTTCGCTCGCCCCGTTGCGTTCGCTCTATGATCAGGGCTACATGACCATCATCAACAACGTGGGCTATCCCAATCCGGATCGATCGCACTTTCGCTCCATGGATATCTGGAACACCGGCAGCAGCGCAACAGAATATCTGCGCACAGGATGGCTCGGTCGCTACCTCGATGCGAGTTGTACGGGAAGCGGAGGTGCACACCACGCCATTGAAATTGATGATGTATTAAGTTTAGCGTTGAAGGGCGAGCATTGCAAGGGGATGGCCATGCGCAACCCTAAACGTTTGTACGAAGCGCTACACGGAAACCTCTTTCAAAAGCTAAGTGAGGCAGACGGTGTAACTCATGACGAACCCAACGTGGCTTACCTTTACAAAACGCTGGCCGAGAGTGTATCCAGCAGTGATTACATTTATACGAAAAGTAAAGTCGTCAACACCACCGCTGCCTATCCTTCTTCTCCATTTGCCGGTCAACTGAAGACCATTGCACAACTGATTCAAAGCGGTGTGGATACACGCGTGTACTATGCCTCGCTGGCCGGCTTCGACACGCATGTGCGGCAGGCACCAGCGCATGCGCAATGACTGAAAGTTTATGCCGAAGCGGTGAAAGCATTTACGGACGATTTGCAAAACCACGGTGCACTGGAGGATGTGTTGATCATGACATTCTCTGAGTTTGGCAGGAGGGTCGCGCAAAATGCCGGTGGTGGCACCGATCATGGCACTGCCAACAATCTTTTTCTGATTTGTAAGTCGCTGAAGAAAAAAGGCTTCTTCAATGAGACCCCTGATTTGCGACTGCTCGATGAAGGCGATCTGATTCATACGGTAGATTTTCGAAGAATCTACGCGACCATCATCGATCAATGGCTGAAAGGGGATAGTGCATCTATCCTTGGACAAAAGTTTGATCCGGTAGGGATTTGGGGGTAGGACTTAGGACTTGCGTGTTAGGAATGTAATGTAATCTCGAATTGTGAACCAAGTCCATAGTCCGATTTCAGATGAATGATGCCGCCTAATTTTTTGATCGTTTCTTTCACGATAAATAATCCCAAGCCTGATCCTTTCGACCGATCGCTGGCCCGGTAGTACATTTCAAAAATGCGTTGATGGTTGTGTGGCTCTATGCCGATTCCATTATCGGTTACGATAATGGAAGAAGTGTCTCCTGCGCATGTGGCACTGACCCACACAGAAGGTTGATCTTTCGTTACATCTGCATACTTAATGGCATTGCCAACCAAATTATGCAAGATTACTTTGAGGCGATCCGGATCCGAACGAAGAATGAAATCAGCTGCTACTTCATTCTTCATTTGAATATGAATAGCTTCCGGCCAAAATGCCAATTCTTCAAACACCTCATGGATCAATTGATGTAAGTTTACATCTTCTTGCTTGAGCGGATGATGGGTGTTTCGTGAAAACTCAACCAGGCTGCTGATAACCTTTTCTAGTTTCCGGATGCTGCGCTCCATATAATCATGGTAGAGATCGATCTGATTTTTATCCGTTTCCTTACGGGAAATATTGATTAATCCCAATACAGATTTTAAAGGAGCGCTGAGATCGTGGGAAGCGCTGTATACAAACCGATCCAATTCCGATACCACCGTGTCCAACTCATGAATGGTGGCTTCTAGTTTGAGGGTACGTTGATGCACCAACTCTTCCAGTTGGTCGTTCATTCCCTTTAAGCGGGCATGGGCATCTTCTAAATTTTGGCGGTGCTCGTGAATCAACTCGTTTTGGGAAGTCAACTCTTCGTTTTGTGCCAATATTTCATTGTCGCGAAACGCAATTTCATCGCGTTGTTTTTTAAGTGTGGTATTTTGCAGGCTGATTAGTTCCACCCGCGAGTGGAGCTCTGTATTTTTGCTTTTGATTTCCTGCGTGGCAATCGCCACTTGTTGTTTCAACGCCACGCGCTGTCGGCTCAAATAGCCTGTGCGAATTCGAATGAACAGATAGATGGTCAGAAAGATCATCAACAGCACTGAAAACTTAAAGTAGAGCGTTTGCCACCAGGCCGGCTCAATGTGAATGGCGAGTGAGCGCGTTTGATCCATATACTGCCCCAGACTATTCGTAGCCCTTACACGCAGCAGGTAGTCACCCGGAGGTAAGGCGGTGAATGTAATTTTGCGATCTAAGCCAATATCCATCCATTGATCGGTAAAATTCTCTAGCCGATAACTGTAACGTGTCGTAGGGGAGGGCTCAATGAGAATGGCGGCAAATCCTAAACTAAACGAGTTTTCATGATACCGTAAGGTCAACTGGTCGGTGACCGTAATGCTTCGTTTCAAGGGTGAGTCGGCACCTATGTCCACTTCTTTGTTGTTGAATCTTAATTCGGTGAACACCAGAGGAGGATTGTACACTTCCAAACGAATGAGCTCCGGCTGAAAAGTGACCAGTCCCTTCAGATTGCCAAACAGCATCTTCCCGTTTTTCGAATAGCGCAAAGCACAGTTGTTGAATTGATCGCGAGGCAGCCCGTCTGATGCAAAAAAGTTTTGAATCTTTTTGGTGGGCAGATGAATCGATGAAATGCCCTTGTTCGTGCTCACCCATATTTTATGAGCTTTGAGGTACTCCACTGCTGCGACCACACTGTTGGTTGCCAATCCACTCTCTTCATCATACACGGTTAGCACACCCGTTTCCGGATGATATTGAATGATCCCATGTGTGTTGGTACTCAACCACAAGTTATCGTGGGTATCTTCCATAATCGAGGCGATAGTGAGCGATCTGCTGAGAACTCCATTCTCAATAACAGAATACAGACCCGTTTTTGGATCAATCATCGACAATCCACCGCCATCGCGTGCCACCCACACACGCCCACGCTTATCGAGGTGCACATCGTTTACTTTATTGATCTCCGGATTGAGGTTTCCAACGGCATGCAGGTATTGCTTGAATGTTCCATCTTTCGGATTATAGTGAAGCACACCAAATCCAAAAGTTCCGATCCATAAATTATCCAACGAATCGGTTTCGATCGCCAGCACTTCTTTTACAGGCATTTCCGTACCGTGGATAGCTACAATTTCAACATGCCTCACCTCGTGTGTAGTGAGAGTGACTTTAAACAAGCCATTGCCCCACGTGCCCACCCAGAGGTTACCCTGTCGGTCGGCACGCAGGCATTTTACTTTTTCCGCGTTGCGGCCCTGGTTGCTAAGCGCCAATTTCTCAAAGGAAAGCTCTTTGGACGAACTGTGCGAAAGCGATTCGGAATAGTTCAGGCCACCACCATCTGTACCAATCCATACGGTTCCTTGCGCATCTTCTTCTAGCGCAAATACATTGCTATGACTAAGTCCGGATAGATTGCCAACAACTGATTTGTATACAGTAAACTTTTGTGCATTTTGATCATACACATTCAATCCGCCAAAATAAGTGGCTGCCCAAACACGATTTTGTTTGTCGGTATACAAGCATTTGATGGAATTAGAAAGCAAGCTTTCATTGTCGTACGCGTTGTGGTTGAGCCGCACAAATGGTTTATCGGCAAAGGGATCCGCATCCCTTTCGATGATGTTGATTCCATTTTCCGTTCCGATCCAAATGGTGCCATCGTTGGTTTCTTTAATAGAATAAATTTGATTGTTGATCAATTCACCCGCGTTTTCACCGGCCCGATGCTGAATGATTTTTTTTGTTTTTCGATCATAGACATACAATCCGTCCGACCACGTTCCGATCCACAATCGCTGTCGTCTATCGCAATAAAGAGCTTGCACACGCAGGTTAACGGTATCGCGAAAGAGCCGTGTAAATGCTCCCGTAGTTGGATTGTATTGATTTACGCCATCCCCGTTTACAGCTACTAATAATCCGGTAGCGTTTTCGACAATCGCGCTGGCCCAGTGGTTGGCTACATCGGGAGCGATGTTGAAGGTGTGATTGGTAAATTGTATTTGCGGATGGATTTGATCGGGTATCTCAAACGAACTGATTCCCTGACCTACCACTGAAATGTAAATTCGGCCGGCTTTACTTTCGTAAATGGTTTGAACGAAGTTTCCAATGAGTGAGTGCGGGTTGGCAGGGTCATGGCGGAAGCGGATGAACCGATCGTTTTCTCGATCATACCAACAAAGGCCTGCGTCAAACGTGCCTACCCATAAATTGCGTTTACTGTCTTCAAACAAATATTGAATAATATTGCTGCTGAGGCTGAGCGAATCAGATTTTTGGAAGTGGTAATTTTTGAATGAATACCCGTCATAGCGCTGCAAGCCTTCTTCAGAGCCGAACCAGAAAAAACCCTGATGATCTTGTAAGATGGAGAGCACATTGCTGCTCAATAACCCATCATTTGTAGTAATATGCCTGAATGGGTAGGATTGAGCTTCGGCTATTTGAAATCCCAGCAAAGCAAGTACGAGTATCCACCCTGGGTGGAGGAAAAGTGGGGATTTCATGTGCTTTAATAAACGCGGTATAGGTGCGCTAAAAATAATAAATAGTAAGCAATTTTTACTTTTTAGAATGATCGAATCTGTCTCTGGTCATCGTTTTTACAAATGCCCTGTTTAGCTGCACTAGAAATTCATTTTTTATTTCTTTAATAATTGCGTTGTATTTAGTATAATTTCTTTTGATACGGGGCAGCAAAATACTTTGTGTGGGGCACATTTAGTACTTTTAGGCCGAGCACGCTTCTTCCAGCGGCCTACAAATAATCAGCAATAATGATTGAATTTACCGACACCTCCATAGATAAATTGATCTTCCACCGGATCAGCATCGAAAACGATCAATCCATCATCAGCAATTCACTGGTGGAAACATCGAGCCGGGAAGAAGAAGAAATACTCAAGGGAATCTTTTTGAAAGCATTTGCCTCCAGCACCGTTACCTACCAGTTTCACCACGAGGTAGATATTTCACTCAACACGTTGTTGAAAATTGCAACAGATATTCATAACGATGAGAACTTCGTGATGAAGTCCATTAACATCCATCAGCACTTAAAATCGGTTTCCAAACATCCCAATATCAAAGATGGCGATTTGTTTGTGGCGAAGTTTGATGCGATTCAATTTAACAATCGGTTCTACGAAGCTCTGGGCATTTACAAAATTGAAAATAAGGAAAGCTTTATTGAAACTTCGGCTTCCGGCAAAGGCGCGATGGGACTGAAGTTTAAAAAAGGCATTGGCAAGAAGTTAGATAAGGCGTGTCTGATTTTATTCACCGATATTACTTTCACTGTTTTTGTCATTGACAACAACAGCAAAGAAACGGATTACTGGCAGAACGAATTCATCAAAGTTGCCTTGCGGAATGACAACATCAACAGTACCAGCCAGTTTCTTTCCATGGCAAAGACGTTTGTCACCGAGCAATACCCGGCCGAATTTGAGTCCAACAAAACCGATCAGATTGAATTGTTGAATCGCTCGGTGAGTTACTTTAAGGAGCACGAAAATTTCAATAAGAAAGAATTTGAGCGCGAGGTGTTGCAAGATAAAGGCATCATTAAATCCTTTCGGGATTTTGACTCCGACTACCAAGATAGAAATCAGATTGAGCTGGCCGATGAGTTCGAGATTTCACCCTATGCCGTAAAGAAGCAAGCGAAATTGTTTAAGTCCATTTTAAAGCTCGACAAGAACTTTCATATATACATACACGGCAACCGCGAGTTGATTGAACAAGGCGTAGAGAAAG
Organism: Flammeovirgaceae bacterium; assembly: GCA_021300095.1. GTDB lineage: Bacteria > Bacteroidota > Bacteroidia > Cytophagales > Cyclobacteriaceae > ELB16-189. Next base: position 7,265 of record JAJTHV010000198.1, read on the forward strand.
ATGGCAGAAAGTACTATAAGATTTATTATAAGGAGGAGAATTGACAAATCGATTGAAAAGAATTTCGTGATATCATAGCACATTTGTTCTATTTGACTACGCCTTGATAACAGTGTTTGGGTATAGTCTTAAGTATTAGTTTTTAATCATCTCGTTTGACCAACAAAAAATTGAGCTTATTTTCGTTGAATAGTAACTGTTTTA
>JAJTHV010000024.1 GCA_021300095.1 Flammeovirgaceae bacterium
ACAGTAGTGTTGGGCAGGAACCATATCGTCCAAGCGTGTGAAGAATTCACTTTGAAGTCTGTCGTTTCCTAAAATGTAGTGCATATCTATTGTTTTGCCCTATAAAGATAAAAACATTAGATGTATTTTTACACAGCCTCTAATTTTTGAGACAAAGTATTTTAAACGGAGACGGAAGAAAGTGCAGGAGCATGGCTTAACTTTGAATTTCTATGAGACGAAATCGGATAACCTCTTTTTTGATTGTTGCCTTAGCAGCCATTGTGTTTGCGTGTGCGCCTAAGGAGCAAGTGGTATTTAAGTCAATCAATAATATACTGTTGGATGGCGATATGGGAGGCACGCCACTACTGAAAGGCGATGCCCTTTTTTTCAATCCAAACAAAATACAAACCCGGCTGAAGGAAATAAAAGTGGACGTGATGGTAGATGGCAAAAAAGCAGCCGAAGTGGATCAGATAATGGATTTGCTTATTCCTAAGCAGTCTGATTTTACAGTACCCATTCAGGCGAAATTGTCTTTGCAGGACATGGGGCTTCTAGATGCTGTGATCGGATTTTTTGGAGGGAAAAAATATCAGGTTCAGTTTGTAGGATACATCCGAATTGTGAAACATGGAGTTACCATTAAAGTGCCGGTGAAATACAACGAAGAAATTAAGTTGAAATAAACCGGTTTTGCCCAACCATGAACTTCCCCATTGTTCTGTTAATCAGCTTGCTTGTAATCGCCATTGCATGGTTAGGGCACACGATTATCAAGCTGAAGGCAAAAAACAGAATCATAACGCTACAAGGAAATGAAATTGAGCGACAGCTACTTGAACTCAATAAGAAAAGTGAAGAGCTAAAAGAGATCGTTCATCAAAATCAACAAATCATCAGTTTGGTTTCGCACGATTTGAAGGGGCCTTTCAATCGCATCTTTGCCTTGGTGCAATTGCTTAATTTAACCTCACAAAATCTATCAGACGAGCAGCGCGAATACATGGATAAGATCCACCAGATTGTAGCCGATGGCCTGGGGATGATGCGCAACTTGCTCGACAATCGAAAACTGGAAGATAAGGGCATAACGATTTTGCACGAAAAATTGAATTTGTCATCTCTACTTCAAACACTGGTGAAGAATTATGAAATACTTGCATCCAAAAAGAAGATTGCCATCCATTACCAAAGCGATGCCACCGTTATGCTGGAGAGCGATAAAAGTTATTTGAATCGCATCTTTGAAAACCTTCTCTCCAACGCATTGAAATTTTCAGAAAGCGGTAAAAATATTTATGTGAGTCTATCAGAAAGAGCGTCTGGTATTGAAGTCAGCGTGCGTGATGAAGGCCCCGGCATTCCACCGGAAGATCAGCTTAAATTATACCACAAGTTTCAACGTTTAACGGCACGACCCACCGCAGGGGAAAGCTCTACCGGATTAGGACTTTGGATAGTGAAAAGCGTGGTAGAAAAACTGGAAGGTACTATTGATTGCGAAAGCGAAGAGGGAGTTGGATCGACCTTTACCGTTCGCTTAAAAAGAACTAATTGAAGAGATAGTCATCGTCATTTCCTTCCAGCACCGCTGTAAGTGATTCGATTACACTTTCATCCTTGATAACATAGTCTCGCACCCCTTTTTGAATGAAACTGAGCACCATGTTGCCATCGTCTAGTGCGCTGAGCATGATCACTTTATGTGAATCTTTGATTTCATTTTTGATCGATTCGAAAAGCTCAATTCCGGTCATTCCGGGGAGCTTGTAATCAACGATAAGGGCATCAGGGATACCACTTTTCAGGGCAGCTAAAGCTTTCTCAGCCGAATCAAAATGAGTTATCTTATAACCCGGCTTTAGGCCAAGCGATTTCTTGATAAACTCTGCATAGATAAGGTCGTCTTCGATCAGGTAAATGTTCATGGCCAAATGATAGAACCCTGCAATATAGCAACGATATTCTTTTCAGACACGACCCGAACCATTAAAAATGAAGGAGTTCGACAAACCTACTGGGTTTTAACTGTTACCCAGTTCGCTGCGGCCTTCGAAATCAATTCAGCCTGCTTTTTATTCCACTCTTCGCGCACCTTTACATTATAATTAAGGTAAAGCTTGTCATCGACAATGGTCCATGCATCCGGTTGGGTCTCAGCTTTGTAGCCGCGGCTCATGCCAAAAGCGCAATAGCCACCAAATTGTGGAGTGTATTTTTCGGGATTCGAATTGAAAAGCGCTAGGTTTTTAGAGGAAGCAAAGTGCCATTTGGCACCCTTATAGTCTGCAACAAATTCAGCGCTCCCTTTAGTTGGTACGCTGTCCGTAAAATAGCTTACCGGATCATAGCCACGAATAGCGCCATCCTTTGTTGAAAAAACTTCTGGTTTTTGGGCCATAACGGCTAAAGATAAAGCCGTGAGTAGAATCGTAAAAGCGATCTTTTGCATATTCATTTTTTTATAAATATGAGCAGATCGCTTTCATCCAATCGTCAAGTTGCGGACATTCCTGTAATCAATCTTTCACACAACGAATCGACATACCATCATTGGAAGCTCCGGTGCTTTTGGTGCGCAACGAAGTTAAATTGTTGGTCAGGTAAAAAAACTCTGCCGACTGAGAGCTCCACCAATAGCCATCGGTTCCAATATCAGCAAACAATCCGTTGTTGCTTAAACAGATGCGGCAATAAGATCCTCCGGGCAAACCCGTAAAACCACTTTCATTGGTAGCACCCTCATTGGGTGTAGCCCAGGTGGTGGATATGGCCTTCATTCTCCCGCCTGCCATATCTAAGCCTCCCAACGAACTCGCCAGCGTGTACCAATCACTGCTGGAGGCAATATGCCAACCCTGCATGCAAACATTTTTTGTGTTGGTCACCGTGTATCCGTTATAGAGATAGCCGTAGGTTGGCAAATTTCCAGCGTTGCCATTGTAGATTGTGTAGGCACTTTCATTGGTGGTTTTAAAATCACTCTCCGCCAGCGATGCTAACGAAGTGCCATCATTAAACTTCGTTACTTTTAGATTTTCAGCCATCCAGATTTTTAATCCAATCACTACCGTTTTGTATTTGTTCCCATCCACATCAGTTACTTCACCGTAGACGGGCGCAGGCAGCAATAATACTTGAATTTCATTTCCATAAAATGTGCCATGCTTGTTGATGGCATAACCCCGAACATAATAAGGCACACCCGATGTAAGCGAAGTGATGTTGTGAGAAAACTCGAGACTGCTTCCGGTGTCGGTATGTTTGTTTTTAGTGAGATCCGGATTTTTAGAGGTGCTCCAGCAAATCCCTTTTTCGAGCAACGGATCAGTCCAGCTATAATTTAGTTTAATGGTCATCTTAGCCGAGGTTGCTGTTCGTTCAGTCGGATTTTGGGTGATGACCTCCGGAGTGATCATAGCTAAATCAAAGATGATCTGATTGCCGTAAAAGGTTTTTCCGCCCAACGTTACATAAGAACGAATGTAGTATTTACCAACACTCAGTCCGCTGATCACAGTTTGAAAAGAGCCGCCTCCTGTTCCGTCTTCCGAATTTTCGGATGTGTTTCCCAGTTCCGGATTGGACATTCTGCTCCAGCAAACCCCGCGTGCCGTTATTTGGTCAGCAAGATTTGTTGTTATTTCTCCACCCGTTGTAAGCGAAGTGAGCGTAACGTCAGATACCGGAGTGGTCGTGATTTTTGGAGGATTCACCCCCTCTTCTTTTGAACACGATGCCAACACAGAACCAACAAAAGCAATCCACAAAAAACGTTTCATAAGTTAATGAGTTTATCAGCAAAATTGAGTAGAGCAAAATAGAAAAGTGCTATCTGAAATGAGTGTGACCAGAATGTGTATTCAGAAAGTGTCGATTGATCTATGAACCGAATGACTCAATCAACAGAAAGAGTAGTTTATCGGAGCAGGAAATCGACAAATTATTCGTTGTAACCTTTTTCCAACTATCTTTCCAATTCTTTTCAAAATCAGATTGAGGTAATGAAGAAAGCAGGTGGTGTAGTTGTTTTGTGGTGTTGCATCGTTCATTTAGTTGGAGCTCAGTTACAACCGGGCAACCGCAAACCTGAAAAAGACTTGATTGATGTTGGCGGCCAGATTTTGAAAGCAAAGTGGCTGACCAAACACGATACTATCTCTAAAAAATCGGGTCGAGTATATTTTTCAGGAGCCCCCTCTTTGGGGTATTCACTCACCAGTAATCTGGCAGCTATTTTTGTTGGCGACTTTGCCTTTTTTACCAGCGAGGTAGATGACCAGAAAATTTCGATCGTGTATTTGGATGTGCTCTACACCCAAAAAAATCAATTTGTATTTCGTGTTCAAAATAACTTATGGACGAAGAACAACACCTTCAACATCGTATCCGACTGGCGTTACTATTGGTATCCGCAAAAAACCTATGGTTTAGGTATTCAATCCCGCTTGGACGATGCGGTAGATCAGACTTATTCGTATCTGCGTTTTCATCAATCCATTCTCAAATCCTTTAAAACCAACTGGTATGCGGGAGTTGGTGTTGCCATTGATCATCACTACAGTATCACGCAGGAAAACGGAAGCCAGCAATTAAACGATGAAATTGCCCGATATGGAATTGGAAGCCAATCAACCTCATCGGGTTTTCTTTTTCATCTATTGTACGATAGCCGTGTAAATTCAATTAATCCGTGGGGAGGCGCGTATGCCAATTTTGTGTATCGTCCCAACTTCACTTTTTTAGGAAGCGATGGTGCCTGGCAAATGGTGCAGGTTGATTTACGCAGGTATGTGCCGTTTCCTAAAAAGAGTCAGAACATTTTAGCCCTTTGGAGTTATAATTGGTTTTCATTTGGAGGAAATGCTCCTTACCTGGATTTACCAGCAACAGCTTGGGATGCCAGCAGCAACATTGGCAGAGGATATATTCAAGGTCGGTATAGAAGCAAGAACCTGGTCTATCTTGAATCAGAATATCGATTTCGAATTTCGCGGAGTGGTTTGTTTGGAGGCGTGGTGTTTGCGAATGCACAAAGTGTAACGGAATGGCCTTCCAATAATTTCAATGCCATTGCTGTGGGTGCCGGTGCCGGCATGCGTATTAAATTCAATAAACACTCACGCACCAATGTTTGTATTGACTACGCATTTGGGCAAGGAGGTTCGCAAGGCGTGTTTGTCAATCTGGGAGAAGTGTTTTAAGTGATTCGTTAATTCGTTAATTCAGTTAGCTCGCGTAGATAGAGTTGAATTGTATTTTCCAATCCCAAATACAGCGCATCGCAAATCAATGCATGCCCGATCGAAACTTCATCCAGTTGCGGAATATTTTGTTGCAGGTAACGCAGATTGTTCAAATCTAAATCATGCCCCGCGTTAATTCCTAAGCCGATGGAATGAGCGGCTTCAGCCGCTTCGATATAAGGTTGTATAGCCTTTTCTCTGTTTTGATGATAATGAGCAGCATACGGCTCGGTGTACAATTCAATGCGATCCGCTCCAGCCTCCTTGGCCCCTTGCACCATTTTGACAGAAGGATCGACAAATACTGAAACACGCACGCCCTGTTGCTTTATTTCAGCAATAATTTTTTGAAGAAACACCGCGTGCGTGATCGTATCCCAACCGGCATTCGATGTAATCGCATCAGGTTTATCGGGAACAAGTGTGGCCTGTGCAGGCTTCACTTCTTTTACAAGTTGAAGAAATCGTTCATCGGGGTAGCCCTCAATATTGAACTCGGTAGTTACTACTTTTTTAAGTTCAATAACATCGCGAAAGCGAATGTGCCTTTCGTCCGGCCGCGGATGAACCGTAATTCCCTGTGCTCCAAAACGCTCACAATCCATTGCCACTTTAATCACGTTTGGATTATTGGCTCCGCGTGCATTGCGAAGCGTTGCTATTTTATTGATGTTTACAGAAAGGCGTGTCATAGGAGCAAAACTATCCAAAATTTCAACCACTTAGAAACGATGACAGATACAGATTACCGTGCCATTGTTCTCTTCTTCTATCTGTTCAAATATGTTAACAAAGAACCGTGCCCGGAATTTTCACGATCGAGAAACAGGGATCGTCATTCGATTTTTTCTTCGCCAATTCTTGCACTAACTTTACAAGGTTAAATAAGACATACCATGAGCTTAAAGACCCAGATTGACAACGACATTAAAGCAGCCATGCTGGCAAAAAACAAAGATGAACTGACCGCTTTGCGAAGCATCAAGTCCATGATTTTATTAGCCGAAACAGAAAAAGGAGGAAGCGGAGATTTGGCTCAAGATATTGAGGGTAAGCTACTCATGAAAGCTGCCAAACAACGGAAGGAATCAGCAGAAATATTTCAGAAAGAAGGTCGTGATGATTTAGCTAAAAAAGAATTGCTGGAATACGAAGTCATCAGTCGCTATTTACCCAAACAATTGACGGAGGAAGAAATTTCAGCCGAGTTGAAAAAGATTATCGAACAAGTGGGCGCCAAAGGTCCGCAAGATATGGGAAAAGTAATGGGCACCGCAACCAAGCAATTGGCAGGCAAAGCCGATGGCAAAGTGATTTCTGAGTTAGTTAAAAAACTGTTGGCTTCTTGAGCACCATTGATATTGTAATTGCATTGATTTTGGCAATTGGCGGATACCTTGGTTACAAGCGAGGTTTTTTAATGGAACTGTTTTATTTGCTCGCGCTGGTGCTGGGTGTTTTTTTAGGCTTTAAGTTGATGGGTAAAGGAATGCAAATCCTTCACGAGCAATTCAATGCCGATCAAACATTTCTGCCCTATCTGGCCTTCATCATTATTTTTGTTTTGGTGATTTTGTTGGTCATTTTTTTAGGTCAGCGAGTTAAAAATTCGGTCGACCAAACGTTTTTAGGTAAAGTAGATGCCATTGCCGGAGCAGCATTGGGCGTGATTAAATACTCGTTTTGTTTAAGCATCATTATCTGGCTTGCCCAATCATTAAAAATAGAATTGCCTCAAAATTGGATGGAAGACTCTCGATTATATCCATTTACGGCCAAAGTGGCCGAAAGAACTTCTTCTTTTTTAGGTCAATTCATCCCTTTTTTCAAAGAAATATTCAGACAGTTCTAAGGTTCAGTTTTTTTTAGTTAATTATCATCAAATAAATCAATTCGAATGGGGCTGGTTGTAAAAGAACAACATGATTTTAAGTACGTAGACGAAGGCCAGGGAGATGTGCTCATGCTGCTTCATGGCTTGTTTGGCGCCCTTAGCAATTGGGAAGAAGTGGTCAATCACTACTCCAAACACTTTCGCGTCATTATCCCCATGCTACCCATTTATGAAATGCCCATCAAAGAAGCAGGATTGGGCGGCTTACGCGAATTTACCGAGCGTTTTGTTGAAATGATGAAGCTCGATAAGATGATGATCATGGGCAACTCATTGGGCGGACATGTCGGCATTTTGTATACTCTTCAAAATCCCACGAAAGTGACTAAGCTGGTGCTTACCGGTAGCTCGGGATTGTTTGAAAACACCATGGGCGGTTCGTACCCGCGCAGAGGGAGTTACGACTATATTCGTGAGCGCGTGGCTTACACATTCTACGATCCTAAAGTAGCATCAAAAGAATTGGTAGACGAAGTATTTGAGACCACCAAAAGCATTCCCAAGTGCATGCGGATAGTGGCCATTGCCAAATCGGCTCAGCGAAACAATCTGGCGCTGGAACTGCATAAAATAAATGTGCCTACCCTGTTGGTTTGGGGCTTGAATGATACGATCACACCTCCAATGGTGGGTCATGAGTTCAATCGACTCATTCCAAATTCGGAATTGAAGTTTATAGACAAATGTTGTCATGCACCGATGATGGAGCATCCGCAGAAGTTCAATGAAATGGTAGAAGATTTTTTGGTTAGACCCATTGCAAAATGATAGCTGAAGAGCTGATCAATCACATGATTCCACCGTTGAAAACTACGGACGATGCCGACAAGGCGATTGTGTGGATGGAAGAATTTCGCTGTAACCACATGCCCGTAGTGGAAAAAGGACAACTGCTGGGGTTTATCTCTGAAGAAATCATCTTAGAATCCAATGACATCGGAAAAAACCTGGCCGCCTTTCCGTTGGTTGGCAAAGATTGTTTTGTGCACCAACATGCGCACTTTTACGACATCTTAAAAATTGCAGGTAACAACAAGTTGCAGATTGTAGCGGTTGTGAATGACGATCAACAATATGAGGGCGTCATCACTGTGCAAGACATGATGATATCTTTTGCGCAGACTGCCTCCGTTCAAATGTCAGGAAGCATTTTGGTGCTCTCCATGGATTTGATTGACTATTCGTTGGCGGAAATCAGCCGTTATGTGGAGGAGAATAATGCCAAGGTGATCAGCAGCAACATGATTGAAGATCCGATGGATCAAGGCAAGATTAAGTTGACGCTTAAAATCAATCAAACCGATTTGAAACGAATTGTAGCAACGCTCGAGCGTTTCAATTATCGGGTGATCGGCCGCTATCAGGAAGCCCCACGTGAGGCTGATGATAAAGATAAAATAGACATGCTGTTGCGCTACTTAGAAATCTAATCCCTCACGATGATTCGCATAGGCATACACGGCAAAGATTTTCAGAATAAATCCCTCCGGTTTTTAGAGCGAGTGCTGGATCACCTGAAGCGAAGCCAGGTAGAGATTTGGGTGTCTGAAAAGTTTTTAAAGCAATTCAAATCATCACGCATAAGTGCATACAACCTGCGCTCTTTCAACCACGATGACAACCTGCATTCGCTTAACTATTTTCTTTCGCTGGGGGGTGATGGCACCCTGCTTGAATCGGTAACCTACATCGGTAAATCGGAAATCCCCATTCTCGGGATCAACACAGGGCGCTTGGGTTTTTTAGCAACAACCAGCCGCGATGACATGGAAGATTCACTCGATGGATTGCTAAACGGAAGTTATTCCATCGACAGCCGCTCCGTTTTAAAACTGATTTCGGCTCCCAAGCTTTTTGGCAAACTCAATTTTGCATTGAACGACTTCACCATCATGAAGAAAGACACTTCTTCTATGATTACAGTTCATGTTTATGCAGATGGCGAGTTGATTAATTCCTATTGGTCGGATGGAATTATTGTTTCAACGCCCACCGGCTCCACCGGATACTCACTTAGCTGTGGAGGACCCTTGGTTCATCCTAAATCAGAAAGTTTTGTCATAACGGCCGTTAGCCCGCATAACTTAGGCACTCGGCCCATTGTTTTATCAGACGACCGGGAGATCACATTTCAAATAGAAGGTAGAAGTAAAAAGTACTTAATTTCGCTGGATTCGAGGTTTGAAACGGTTGACGAGTCCGTCAAATTGAAAATCAAAAAAGAGAAATTTGAGGTAAAGCTCATTCAGTTAAGCTCTCAAAACTACTTTAACACGCTGCGTCAAAAACTCAATTGGGGGGTCGATGCCCGTAACTAATTTCGTTGATTGACCGAATTTTCACCCAATCCTATTTCTACTTAAAGTTAATTTTATACCTTTGTCTTTGCCCCAATTTACCTCGTTATGAGAAAGTTATGTTTTGCTGTACTCAGTGTTGCACTATTATTTGGTTCAGCCGGTGAATCTTTTGCGCAATTCAACAGAAAGTCGATTAAGAAAAATAATAAGAGAATCGCACATTATCGCGGTAAAAAATCAGGCTTTGCACGCCAAAATGTTTATTCCGGAATTGGAGTATCCATTAATGCGCTCAATTATTTCGGAGACCTTTCTCCATCGCCCAGTAAATTGAGTACCGATCTTTCTTTTACAAAACCTGGCTTCGGTGTCTCATTGTTCCATCGCTTTGGCCCACGTTATACGCTTTTAGCTCAATATATGTATGGAACCATCAAAGGGTCGGATGCAGAATCAGCAGCATTGGGTAGCGCGGAAAGTGAACCAAGAAATCTTCGAAATCTTTCATTCAGCAATTCGATTCACGAACTTTCTGTGCTTGCCTACATCGATTTATTCGACAATCAGGCAACCTATATCAGCCGTGTAAAATGGACCCCCTACTTGTACGTTGGAGGTGCATTGTATCTTCACAATCCACAAGCTATTGCTCCTAAAACTGATCTGACTGGACAACCGCTGGCAGAAGCCGGCCAGTATGTAGACCTCCAACCATTAAAAACCGAAGGAAAAGCATACGGTTTAGTACAGTTCGCTATACCATTTGGCGCTGGCGCACGTTTTAGACTAAACGAAGTGATGGACCTTTGGGCAGATTTTGGTTTCCGCTATACATTCACCGACTATTTGGATGATGTAAGCAGCACCTACACGGACTTAACAAAATTAACTCCGCTGGGTCAGGCGATGTCTTACAGAACCAATGAACTAGCTGGCTACCCCAAGGCAGGTAATACTCTACCTTCTGGCATTACAGGAGTAGATGTACAATATGGTTATGGCAGGGAAGGTGACAAGCGTGGCGGTGTAAATGAGAACGACATTTATATGGTTACGTCTATTCGCCTTACTTATATTTTAGGAGCTACTTTCCACAAAGCTAAATTCAGATAATGGCGGGTGCGCGTTTCGCGAAATTACTCTTCTCCCCATTATTCCTTTTAGGTACTACGGCCTTTGGTCAAATCTCCCAGCGCACAGAAATTGGTGGCGGTCTGGGAGTTTTTAATTATACCGGTGATATCACCCGTTCGTATGACCTGACAACAGCCAAGCCGGCAGCTACTCTCTTTTACCGGACTAATATTAGCCGTGTTATCAGTTTTCGCACCTCACTTACGGGTGGTCAACTGTCGGGTAGCGACCGTCACGATCCGATTGATGCTTTTGCGGTTCAGCGCAATGCCTCGTTTGATTTGTTTTTGCTGGAGCTTTCCGGTTGCTTCGAGTATCATTTTCTGGATTGGAGAGACGATAAACGAAGACTCCGCTTCACTCCTTACCTCTTTGGTGGAGTAGCTCTTTTTGGTTTTTCCGGCATTCCTCAAAATAAAACGGCAGAATATAGCACCGTGCAGCTCGGCATTCCTTTTGGTGGGGGCATGAAATACGTGTTGAATCCACGCTATTATATCTCCTTCGAAATTGGCATACGAAAGACCTTTTTTGATTACCTCGATAATGTTTCAGACGGAAACCCGTCTTTCAAGACCTATCAATATGGGAATCCGAATGATTACGACAACTACTTTTTTACGGGTATAACTCTTACTTATACCTTTTACGACATCCCCTGCGCTACCAATCCATACAGGTAAATCCTTTCGTCAGTAGAACTATTTCAAAAATTTGATCATCACAACCTTACGAAGCCCGAACGCGATGGGATAAGTGGCTTAAAGTTTTGAAAAAAAGGCTACTTTTGCACCCTTGTGGCTTCGCTAAGGCAAAATATTGACCCTCATAATTTACCCAAACATGTGGCCGTTATCATGGACGGTAACGGAAGATGGGCAAGGCAAAAGGGCGCGGCCAGAATATTCGGGCACCGCAATGCCATTGAGGCTGTAAGGCAGGTTATTGAGGGAAGTGGAGAGTTAGGGATCAAGCATCTTACACTCTATGCCTTCAGCACCGAAAACTGGGGTCGGCCCAAAGAAGAAGTAGACGCGCTGATGGAGTTGTTGGTGAATACGCTCCAGAAAGAAATCAGTTCGCTGCATAAGAATAACGTGAGACTGACAACGATTGGAGACACGGCACAGTTGCCCGCTGATTGCCGCGAGAATTTGAAGAAGGCAATTGAAGGAACGAAAGGAAACACAGGGCTCAATCTGTTGATCGCTTTGAACTACAGCGGCCGATGGGAGATTGTGAAAGCAGCCCGGCAACTGGCCGAACAGGTGCAAGCCGGAAAGCTAAAGGCCGAAGAAATTACGGAAACGACCGTAAGCCATCTGATGGAAACAAAGGACATACCGGACCCTGAATTGTTGATTCGCACCAGCGGTGAAATGCGAATCAGCAACTTTTTATTATGGCAGATTGCCTATACAGAACTATACATTACACCGAAGCTTTGGCCCGATTTCCGAAAGGAAGATTTGTATGAAGCGATATGTGAATATCAAAAACGCGAACGAAGATTTGGAAAAGTGCTGACCTCAATTGCTTAACTTGAATGAACCGGATTTTACTTACACTCTTACTACTCTCTAGCCTTGCAGCATCCGCTCAGTTTAGAAAAGGACGAACTACTGCAGCACCAACAGATCCTTCTGTGACGGGTGAGTTGAATTATCGCACACCTGCCGAATATATTATTGGTGGAATTGATGTTGTGGGTCTCAATGTATTGGATAAAAATGCGATGGTTTCACTTACCGGCCTGCGCGTTGGCGATAAAGTGAAGATACCCGGAGACGCCATTTCAAGTGCCATTCGTAAACTTTGGAAACATGGTTTGATTGGAGATGCTACAATTTCTGTAGACCGTATCGAAGAAGGTAAGGTATATCTTTCAATCCGTTTGGCCGAACGCCCTCGATTAACAGATTTCTATTTTGTCGGCATCAGCAACGGCAAGCAAAGTAGTCTGAAAGATGACCTTACACTGATCCGAGGTAAGATTGTAAATGATGCAACGATTCGTAATGCCGAACTAGCCGTAAAGAAGCACTTTGTAAAGAAGGGCTTTTTGAATACGGTTGTAAAAATTGCGCAAGAGCGAGACACCCTCAACCGGGGTGGTGTGCGGCTGCGAATCAATGTAGACTTAAAGTCGAAAGTAAAAATCCACGAGATTCAATTCAGCGGAAATAAAGATATCTCTTCCATTGTTTTGAAAAAGAAACTGAAAAAGACCAAAGAACATGCGCGCCTTTCCATCCATCGCGAAGTCATAGGCACATTGATTAAAACTAAAAAAGAAGATGTGAAAGATTTCTTGGGTGATTCGGTGCAGGCAGTCAGCTGGCGACAGGTGAAAGAGTTTTTTAATCGCACCGTGAAACTTAATTTCTTCACCAGCTCTAAGTTTATCCGGGCCGAATACGAAGAAGACAAGAAAAAACTGATTCAGTTTTACAATACCCAAGGCTACCGCGATGCAGATATTGAATCGGATACGATTGTAAACTACAGTAACTCTAAAATTGATATTCTCTTTAAAATCAATGAGGGAAGAAAGTACTATTTCAGAAATATCATCTGGACGGGAAACTACTTATATACAGCGGCTACGCTCAATAAAATTCTGGACATTAAAAAAGGAGATGTATATAATCAGGAAATGATTGAACGCAAAACTTCTTTTAATCCAAAGGGCGCGGATATCAGCGGATTGTACATGGATGACGGATACTTGTTCTTCCGGGTAACTCCGGTGGAGGTTGCAGTAGTAGGAGATTCCATCGATGTGGAAATGCGCATTTTTGAGGGCGAACAAGCTACTATCGATGAAGTTACCATCAGCGGTAATGAACGCACCAGCGATCACGTAATCCGCAGAGAGTTAACTACCATCCCCGGACAAAAATTCCGCAGAGCAGATATCATCAGAACCCAACAGCAGCTTTCGCAGATGGGATTCTTCAATCCACAAAAAATAGAACAAGACATTCGCCCGAATCCGGCCAACGGAACAGTAAATATTGGTTGGAAGCTGGAAGAACAGTCCAATGACCAAGTGCAGTTATCAGGTGGTTGGGGTGGATTCTACGGATTTGTGGGAACGGTAGGCCTTACATTCAACAACTTCTCGTTGCGCAACGTGCCGCACGTAAAGAAATGGAGACCTTTGCCGGTGGGAGACGGTCAAAAGCTATCACTGCAAGCACAAGCGAATGGTAGATCTTTTCAGAGCTACAGTATTTCCTTTACAGAACCTTGGTTAGGTGGCAGCAGACCCAATGCATTATCAATCAGCTTGAATTACTCCGTATCGCGCCTTCCTACACGTGGTTTTAATGGTATTGACTTTAGTGACAACTCATCGTTGCGCCAGTCCGGTATTACAATCGGCTTTGGAAGACGATTAGAATGGCCCGACAACTATTTCTCATTGACACACTCATTGTCCTATTTGGTGTATGATTACAGTAACTACTTCGGGTCAACCACACTTCCTACGGTAGGCACTACACGAAACATTTCGTTAACTACAACTCTAGCTCGAAACAGTATTGACAACCCAATGTTCCCTACATCCGGATCGTCCATTTCACTGGCATTGAGTTTAACACCACCCTATTCTTTCTTCCGTAGTTCCGATTACTACAAAGATGTTACCCAGCGTTACAGTTTTGTGGAGTTGCACAAATGGATGTTTGACGCCAAGTTCTATGTGAAAGTGATTGGTAGCCCTAAGCCTACCGGCCGAAGCTTAGTGCTCGAAACAAAAGCGCATATGGGCTTTATCGGAACTTATAATGATATCATTAGCCCCGGACCGTTTGAACGATTCTTGGTGGGCGGTGCCGGATTGACGGGTGGGTTCAATTCTTTTGTATTAGGTCAGGATATAGTTGGGTTGCGTGGATATTTGGATAATCAGGTTACACCTCCTCTTTATTCACAACGTGGCTTGCAGGCAGTAAATGGAATTGAAGGAGGTATCGTTTACAACAAATTTGGAATGGAGTTGCGCTACCCGGTGGTAACAAGCCAATCGGCAACAGTTTACAGCTTTGTATTTACGGAGGCCGGAAATAACTGGGGCAATTACCAGGACTTTAATCCGTTTAACCTGTATAAATCTGCCGGTTTTGGAGCTAGGATATTTATGCCAGCATTCGGCTTAATTGGCTTGAATTGGGCCTATGGCTTTGATAAACTTCCTTTTGCAACCGAAAAAAGCGGATCACAATTTCACTTTACCATTGGTCAGCAAATCAGATAGTAGATGCGATTTTTGTTAGTTTGTCTATGTTTTTGTGTTTTCGGCCTGAATTTTGCCGTAGCACAGAAGTTCGGATACTTTGACTCCGGCTTTGTGCTGTCCAAAATGCCCGAATATGCCAAGGCACAAGGAGAAATTGATCAGCTTTCGGCTGCCTGGCAGCATGAAATTGAAGAAATGCAAAGTAAGGTAGATGCACTGTATCGCACCTTTCAGGCCGAACAAGTACTGTTGACGGAGGAGATGAAGCAAGAGCGACTGGAAGAGATAAAAAAGAAGGAAGCAGAACTAAAAGAGTATCAAAAAAAGGTTTTTGGATTTGGAGGGTTATTTTTTTTGAAAAAACAAGAATTGATTAAACCTTTGCAGGATAAGTTGTTTGACGCAGTTGGAAAAGTGGCCAAAGCAAACCGGTTGGCCATCGTTTTTGATAAGTCGGCAGAACTGGTGATGATTTATACAGACCCGCGCCACGACTACACCGACTTTGTATTGGAAGAACTTGGATTAGGAGACCCAAATGATAAAATAAAATAACCAGTAACTTAACTTTAAAATGAGAACACTTCTTGTAATTCTTTTTTGCGGCACGCTATTTTCCGCACAAGCGCAGACACAAAAAATTGGCTATGCCGATTGGGAATATATTTTCAGTCAGTTGCCCGAGTTCAAACAAATTGATAGCGAACTAAAAACACATGCCGATCAATTGCAGAATCAGGCAAAAGCAAAACAGCAAGATTTTGAAGCAAAGTACAAAGCATATCAAAATATGCCTGCTACTACTCCCGATGCCATCCGTGCCGATAAGGAGCGCGAATTGCAATCTTTGCAGGAGGGCTTCCAGAAATTTCAACAAGATGCGCAAACCTCTTTGCAAAAGAAGCAGCAAGATTTAATGGGGCCTGTGTATGCGAAAGTGGGCAAAACCATTGAAGACGTAGCGAAAGAAAATGGGTACACATTCATCCTCAATCCACAATTGGTATCAGGTGGTGATGTGATTCTTTACAGCGATGAACAGTACAACATTTCTGACCTGGTGTTGAAAAAATTAGGTGTTACACCTGCACCCGCAGCGCCCGCAACTCCTGCCACCACTACGAATACGCCTGTTAAGAAAAATTAATCCGGCAGCATATTTATTTGAAGCGCCCTGCACATATGTGTAGGGCGTTTTTATTTGCCCCAGCCACCACCACCCGGTGTATGCAACAAAATGCGATCACCTGGCTTTACGGATAAGCTATCCATCCCTTTCAGTTTTCTTTTCTTGCCGTTAGCTGCAATGTGAAACTGCTCACCGCATTTTCCGGGGCTGCCACCATTCATGCCATAGGGCATTTCTTGGCGATGTTGCGATAGAATATTGATATCCATTGCTTGATTAAACCTGATCTGACGAACAATTCCATTTCCACCTTTCCATTTTCCGTTGCCTCCTGAGTTTTTTCGAATAGCAAATTTTTCCAATACCACCGGATACTTTAATTCCAACACTTCCGGATCGGTGATGCGGGTGTTTGTCATGTGCGAGTGAATGGCATCACACCCATCAAAGCCTTTTCCGGCTCCTGTGCCGCCACCGATCGTTTCATAGTAGCCAAGCTTTTTTTTGCCAAATAAAAAGTTGTTCATGGTTCCCTGGCTGCACGCTACTAGACGTAATGCTTTTAAAAGCGTGTCGGTTACGCGCTGACTGATCTCGGTGTTGCCACCCACCACAGCCGGAAGAGTACTGTTATCTGATTTCGTGAAATCAAAATCAGCAAATGGATTCAACAAGCCTTTGGGTAATATAATCTCCACGAACTCCAATAAGCCTTCATTCATTGCGATCGGTTTGTTTACCCAAAGACGAATCACATACAACACGGCACTTTGAACAATAGCGCGTGTGGCATTTAAGTTGCCCGGATGAATTTTGGCAGAACCACTAAAATCAATAATTAGTTTGTCATTGATAGATGAAAGTGAAACGTTGATCATCGAGCCATCATCGAGCCGTTCAGTAGCTCGTAATCTTTTCTGTGGAAGAGTGCGCAGCTTACTTTGCAATAATCCAGAGGCATATTTTTTTAACTCGTTCATTTGCCGACACACTTCATCAACACCATGGTTGGAGCACAACTCCTGAAGATTCTTTTCACCTAAGTTGACGGAAGCAAGAGCGCCATTTAAGTCGGCCAGATTTTCGTGCACCGAGCGAGTAGGGTAACGCGCTTGTGCAAACAACAATTCAATTTCTTTCCACCGGGCCTCTCCGGCTCTTACTAAATAAGTAGGGCTGATAATGACCCCTTCTTCTTCCAGCGTAGTGGCATCTACCGGCATTGACCCGGGTTTTTTGCCTCCGATCTCCGCATGATGTGCCCGGTTGGCAACATACCCCACTAACTTTTTTTGAAAAAATACAGGCTTAATCAAAGTAACATCGGGAAGATGCGAACCACCATAGGCCGGATGGTTGGTGATGATCACATCACCTTCGTTCAGGGAAATTACTTTCCGTACTTCACGCACGCATACACCCATGCTGCCAAGGTGTACCGGAATGTGTGGCGCATTAACAATCAAGTACCCTTGTGCATCCAGCACAGCACATGAAAAATCTAACCGCTCTTTTACATTCACTGAAAACGAAGTGCGTTGAAGCATGGCTCCCATCTCTTGGGCAACTGATGTAAAACGATTGCTGAATAATTCCAACAATGCCTGTTGATTAAACTCTTTTTGCCGAATGGTTCGCTTTTCGGTTTTATCCAGAATCGCATGGTTATGCGCATCAATAAAAAACTGCCAACCTTTTTCAACAAACGTAGTTGAGTTATGACTGATCACGAGTGCGGGTCCGTTAATGGTGGCTCCTGCCCGAAGATCTTCCCACTGAAAAATGGAGATGTTTTTCTCGCCTTTCTTTTTTTCAATGGGGTGATAGGGCTGTGGTTTCTTTTTGGAAGTCTGAGTTTGCGATTCATCTACAGCGATGATCACCCGAATAGATTCCACTTCGATTTGTCGATTATTTACCCAATGGCCGTAAATGGATTTATACTTTTTTTGAAAAAGTCTTTTGATCGATTCGGGCTTATCGAATTCAATTTCTAATGTACTCTCCTGTCCAGCAAAGCGAAGAAAGATCAGTTGCTTGGTTTTCTTGATGCGCGAAGAGAGATATCCTTCAGCTGCTAATTTTTTTGATCCATCAGTAAAAATAGCGTTCAGCATTTTAGGTAGCTTGGGCAGAACGGTATCCAATGGTTTCAATACCAATTGTTCTTCAAAGCGTTCCGTTTTGGCGTGACCAATTCCATACGCGCTCAGCAATCCGGCATCATATGGAATTAAAATGCGATTCATACCCAGCATACTTGCCAACGCACACGCGTGTTGTCCGCCTGCACCACCAAAACAAAGCAACGCGAAATCGGCTGGTGAATGACCTTGTTGAACAGACACACGCTTGATCGTTTCGGCCATTTTTTCATTGGCGATCTGAATCAAAGCCTCCAGCGTATCTTTTGCGGTAGCATTCGCTTGAGCGGCATTCATTTTTTTCACCAATTGGTCTAATGCCTCTTTCGCTTTCTCGGGATAAATAGGGATCGCAAAAAATTCAGGATGTAATCGACCTACCAATAGATTTACATCTGTGATAGTGAGTGGACCACCCGCACCATAACATGCCGGCCCAGGGTAAGCACCTGCACTATGCGGGCCAACGGTTAGTTTGTAACCATCAAAATCACAAATGGAGCCGCCACCCGCAGCGATGGTTTCGATCGCTACGGAGGGCGAAAGAATTTTCGTTTCGCCTACTTTTGATTCAAATCGATAATCTAGCCGATTGTTGTACAAAGACACATCGGTGCTAGTGCCGCCCATATCAAACGTGATCAATTGATGGATATTTGATAATCGCCCCACGGTAGCCGCGCCCACGACACCACCAGCCGGTCCACTTAGCAAGCTGTCTTTCGGATAAAAGTGATCCGCATTCGAAAGACTTCCTGCGCTGGTCATAATTTTCAATTTTGCATGCGCAAGACCGCGTTGGATGTTGTTGACGTAGCTGTGAATGATCGGAGCCAGATACGCGTTCGCAACGGTTGTTTCGGCACGCGGAACAATTTTGATCTGACCGGATAAGCGATGAGACGTTGAGATGGAATAGAAGCCGGCTTGTTTCAATTTCTTTTCCAACAACAGCTCATGAACCGGGTTTACATAACTGTTTAAAAATGCGATCGCAATGGAATCAATCTTTGATTTTTTCAAAACGCGAATCAATTGATCAATCGCTTGTTGGGAAAGTTTTGTGATGACCAGACCATCTGCTCCGATACGTTCTTTGATTTCTGCCGTGAGTGAATAAAGTGGCTTTTCCTTTTCTACGTGCAATGCAAAAAGATCGGGCCGTTGTTGTGTTCCTATTAAAAGTAAATCCTGAAATCCTTCGGTAGTTATAAAAGCTGTGCGCGCGCCTTTTCGTTCCAGGAGCGCGTTGGTGCCTCGGGTAGAACCTAATTTAATTTCGATAGAAGGAAAAGTTTCTGCCAATCCGGTTTGAGTGAGCAAACGGGCTGCAAACACAGGTACTTCTTCGTTGGATGAAATTTCGAAAGAACACCCTGCTGCATTACGAAGCGATCCTTGAATGGTCAGAATTCGTGTGACTGGATCAAGCGCGTGAACAACTGCCTTTTGTTTTGAATTCAACAAACGTAATTCGAATCCTTCGAAAATATCTTTGGTTGTTGGAAGAGATATCTCTACCTGAAATGAATTCCGCGAAAGCGCTTGTATAATTTTTCCGCGCAACACGCCCGAGCTTAGTACCTTCAGGCGATTAACTTTTTGTGAAGGGTCAATGGCAATGCAGTCGGTAAAAGTACCGCCCGTGTCCATCCATATTTTCCAGGGCGACATTATTTGATGCTGCGAATCACGTTTCGTTTAGACATGCGAATGCCCAATGCTTTGGTAAACTCTACGGAGCCATCTTTCTTTTCAAGCATCAGCGGTTTGGTATACAAAATCGAATCTTTTCCCATTTTTTGAACATTGTCGCTTAGGCTTGCGCTGCTGCCTCCGGTTATGTAGGCTTCAATTACTTTTTGTTCGATGGCACGCAGGGTGGAATCATTGGTTTGCATGGCGATGATTTCTACCTCAAATGCTTTTTCGAGCGAATCGATTAGTGTAGTATTATTTAATTGTTTGTCTCTTTTTTCAATCAGTGTTGCGATCGTGCGCCCATTGGCAAAGGCAGCTTCGGTAATGTCGGCTTCAGCGATTTTCTTAATCTGGCTTTCTTCGCGCTCTTCGCGAATTTTTCTTTTTTGTTCTTCTGTCAGGGTGCCATTGCACGCAGCCAGCGACACGCAAAATATCCACACAAACTTCTTCATAGCTTACAATTCGATAACGAAAGTTAAGACATAATCAGACACAAACATGGAGGTGTATGAAATTGTAATGTGTCGCGACTTGATTTTATTAACTTTGCGCCCTTTACGGAAGTTATGATTGAAAAGTTAATCGAGATAAAGCACCGCTTTGAAGAGGTAGGATTGCTATTGGTGCAGCCGGATACGCTCAGTGACCAGAAAAAATTTGGGCAATTGAGCAAAGAATACCGCGATTTGGAGAAGGTGGTAACGAAATACGATGCTTACCAGCAAACGCTGGACGGCATGCAACAGGCGAAGGATCTTTTGCAAAAGGAGAAAGATCCGGAGATGCGCGAATTGGCCAAGCTGGAACTGGAGGAGTTGGAGCCCAAGCGTGATGCCTTGGAGGCTGAAATCAAAGAAATGCTGATGCCCAAAGACCCGAACGATTACAAGAACTGCATTCTTGAGATCAGGGCGGGAACGGGTGGCGATGAGGCTGCCATTTTTGCAGGAGATTTATGGCGTATGTATCAGCGCTTTTGCGATCGCATAGGCTTGAAGATGTCGGTGTTGGATGTGACGGAAGGTACCGCAGGCGGATACAAAGAGGTGATCAGCAGTGTGGAGGGAGATGGAGCCTTCGGCATTTTCAAATATGAGTCAGGTGTACACCGTGTGCAGCGCGTTCCGGAAACGGAAACGCAAGGTCGCGTACATACGTCCGCAGCTTCGGTAGTTGTGTTGCCCGAGGCGGAAGACGTGGATGTAGAAATCAATCCGGCCGATATTGAAGTAATTACTTCGCGTTCGGGTGGTGCCGGTGGACAGAACGTAAACAAGGTGGAGACGAAAGTGCAGATGACGCACAAGCCGACAGGTATTGTAATTACATGTCAGGTAGAGCGCTCGCAGCATGGCAACCGTGCACGCGCGATGGTGATGCTCCGTGCCAAGCTTTACGAATTAGAATTAGAGAAAAAGAATGCGGGCATCACGGCATCGCGTAAAAGTCAGGTGCGCAGTGGCGATCGCTCGGAGAAAATCAGAACCTACAACTATCCACAAAGCCGCGTGACGGATCATCGCATAGGGTACACACAACACAATTTACCGGCTGTGATGAATGGTGAGGTAGATGAGTTTATCAACCAGTTGAAGATTGCTGAGACTGCGGAGAAGATGGCGAATAACACGAACTAATTTGAAAATGAATCAATTTGAAAATTTGAGAATGAAAGCCTTATCCAAGTCGGCTTGATTTTCAAATTAAATCATCTTCAAATTTTCAAATTAATTCCCTTCCTCCGATTGCTTAATCTGTTCGTCTAAGATTTTATCGATGATGGCAAGTTGACGTTCGTCAATTTTTTGGTTTACGCGGGCTTGCTTTTTCATGAAGCGAAACATGGCGTTCTTTTTGATTTCGTACGCGATAAACACGGTATATTTTTTCTCTTTTTCATTGTAGAATTTCTTTTCACCTACTTTTCGAATGTCGGCAAGATCGGTATTCATCACCTCGCGGGCAAGACTTTGAAACTTCTCGGCCACATCGGCACCGCGTTCATTTTCTGTTTGGCCCATATAGTTATCGGCCACTTGTTTCATCGTGGTGTTTACCTGACCGGCCAAGTAAGTTTTAGCTTCGATATCGGCTTTGCCACGGGCAATGTTATCGGATGAGCTTTCGCCCTTGCCGGTAGCACGGAAGAAGCGATTGTTGGATTCATAGGCATTGCCGGAGAAGGGCTCGCTTACTTTTTTCCCGAAAGGACTGTTGGCGCATGCGCTGGCGAATAGGGCAATTGCAATGGTGATAAGTGCGTTTTTCATAGTGTTAACTTTAAATCTGATCTAAATTAAGGAAAAATTGTGCCAGAAATATCAAGCCAAGCCTTATACCTTCCTTGAAGAGCCATTAGTCTCTTTGGCTATATCAATAAAGACACTTATTTTTAATTATTCAAAAGGTAGCACATTGAGAGGATCGGTCGCATTGCGAAATCAAACCAAAAAATTTATTGATCAGGCAGATATTAAAACTGTGCGAATGGTTTATGCCATGTTAGAAGCTGAAAAGGAAAATGACTGGTGGGATAGCTTAGACCCCAAAGAGCAAGCTTCCATTGAACGAGGCATGAAGGATGCAGAAGAGGGGCGTGTTTATTCTCATGACATAGTGATGAAAAAGATTAAAAAATGGCGTTAGAAGTAATCTGGTCAAGAGAAGCTTTTAAAACCTATTTTAGTAATATTCAGTATTTAAAGATTCAATGGTCAGCCAAAGAAATTGACCGCTTTATCAGACAAGCTGAATATTGCCGGCTCCAAATACAAAAGAAAAAAGTCATTTTGCTGTCATTTTGGAACACTCGTCAAGATCCTGAAAAACTACAATTTTGATTGAACAATCAATTGCCATCGAAAAGCCCATTTCCATTTTAGTTGATAATTGGTAATTCCGGCTTTGGATAAAATATCTTTCAGCTCGTTTTTAGTAAAAGCCCGTTGTACTGAAAGAGGTGCATCAAATTTTACCATAGCCGATTTTGAGAAAATTTGAGTTAACCATTTGATCGAGTAATAAGCCAGCGGATGACGATGGATGTCGTTGACGATAATTCCAATGGTAGTTTGTTGATGCAACGACTTGAAAATAGCCACCAATTGCTCTTCGGTAAAGTGATGAAGAAACAACGTGCAAAGCACGATATCAAATTTCCGATCACGAAATTCTTTTGAGAAAATGTTTACCGCCTCGAAAGAGATGTTATCAAATTTCAATGAATGTGTTTTGGCGAATTCAATAATGTTTGGATTGGCATCGATGCCCAGAAGTTTTAAGACACGATTTTCCTGTGACATTTTTTTTGTGATCAGCCGTAACATTTCTCCGCTGCCACAGCCTAAATCGGCAATGGTTATTTCCTGATTTTTGCTGTGATTTTTGAGAACTTTATTCAGCGCATGTAATGTCACTGCATTTCCACCGAGCCATTGATTGATAAAATCCAATTCGCGCAGCGTTTGGTCAACTACCTCACCCTGGCAGTCCAGGTCATCCATGATTTCAATTTCAGAAGAACGATTGCGTAAGGATGCCATGAATAAATTATTTATGAGTGAACTTCAACTTCTAGCACCATGCTTTCCAGCGTGAGACCAGGACCGAAAGCAAAACTTAAAATTTTCTTGCCGTCATCTGTTTTATGCAATGTGGAGGCAAGTTCGTGCAACACGAATAAAACAGTAGGTGACGACATATTGCCATGGTTTTTCAACACACGATACGCAAATTGATTTTGCTCTTTGCTGATCGACAACTCCATTTCAATCGCCTCTAAAATTTTCTTTCCACCCGGATGAATGGCAAAGAAAGAAATATCAGACAACCGGAAGTTTACTTTCTCGAGCAGCGATGCTGTTAATTTTTTAATGCCTCCTTTGATTACTTCCGGTACATAGGATGAAAGTCGCATTTCAAAACCAAAATCACCAATGGACCAGGCCATATCGTGCTCACCCGATGTGGCAATATCACAAAAGAAACTGATTGGTTTTAGATTGATACCTTCTCTTGGTTGAGCTTCTACTAATAGGGCTGCTGAGCCATCGGCAAACAAGGAATTGGCCAACAGATTGTCTTCGGTTGCCTCGCGCTGAAAATGGATACTACACAACTCAACACAAACAACCAACACTTTGCCTTGAGGATTTTGTTGGCAAAAAGAATGAGCCAACTTCAAGGCATTGAAGGCAGCGTAGCAACCCATAAAGTTAATGCAGGTTCTTTCAATAGACGACTTTAAACCGAGTACTTTCACCAGATCTATATCCAATCCGGGCGCATAAAGGCCAGTGCAACTCACCACCACTAAATGCGTGATTTCAGATCGTTTCAAATCAGCAGCTTGTGATAAGCATTTTTCGGCCGATGAAGTAGCCAGGTGAATGGCGTGCTTTTGAAACAACTCCGCGCGTTGCTTGGTGGAGGGGAAGGTATCGGTTGTGTTGGAGTAAAACTCAAAACGTTCTGTTTTGCTGTAGTCGTTCAGAACAGAGTAGCGCGTTTCGATGCCGCTCATTCGATGAAGAGCCCGCAGCTTTCGTTCATCATCTTCAGATAGTTTCATAGCTTTCACCATAAAGTTGGCGATGGCGGTTTGTTCAATCTGATGTTCGGGATTGGCAATACCCATGGACGTGATGTAGCTCATAGTTCAAGTATAACAAAATTCCGACCGCAATGATTTACAAAAGTTTGAGATGAATTGAAATCAAAGAACTATTTTTAAGAATGAAGTATTTCTACTCCATTTTTTTGCATCTGCGCATCCCCTTTTCATTTTTTCTGATGCCGGTGTATCTCTTTGCGTTGGCCATCTCACCTAATTTTGGTGAAAGCCGATTGATTTGGTCGTTCATCATTGTTCACTTGTTACTATATCCGGCCAGCAATGCCTACAACAGCTATTTTGATAAGGATGAGATGAGCATTGGTGGTTTGAAGAACCCACCACCGGTCAATAAGGGTTTGTATTACACCTCGCTGGCCTTTGATCTGCTTGCCATTGTGTTGGGCTATTTAAAAATCAACGCCTTGTTTGCTATCATGTTGTTGATTTATGGCGTGGTGTCGAAAGCGTATAGCCATCCTTCCATTCGCCTAAAGAAATACCCGATTGCAGGGTGGTTAACCATTGGAATTTTTCAGGGATTCTTCACTTTTTTAATGTGTTATGTAGGTATCAATGGATTTGAATTAAGCAATCTCAGTCAGGTCAAGGTTTTAATTCCTGCCTTGTTAACCAGCATAATGCTTTGGGGTAACTATCCGATGACGCAGGTATATCAGCATGAAGAAGACACGAAGCATGGCGATCGAACAATCAGTTTGATGTTGGGTATCAGAGGCACGTTTATTTTTGTGCAAGCCCTGTTTGCAGTAGCGACCATTTGTTTTCTGATTTACTTCCATCAATTCCATTCCATGCAAATGGGGTATGCATTTTTAGTGGCCATGGCTCCGGTTGTTACCTTTTTTATGTATTGGTTTTATTTAGTGTGGAAGGATGCCTCTCAGGCTAATTTTTCTTTCACCATGTGGCTCAATTTCATCTCTTCTTGCTGCTTAAACGGGTTTTTCATTTACTTCTGGATAAGTTCTAGTCATCTAGATCAGTATTTCTAGCAAATCACCAAGTGGGAGCCAAGCGATTAAATCTCAGCTGATTAAGAAATTTTGTTTAGTTTTGTTACCCCCAAAACCTCAAAATATGAAACGGCTCCCCCTTTGGCTGCTTTTAGTAGTAATTTTATGCCCTTTTCTTTCCAATAGCCAATCTCCCGGTGGTGTAAGTACAAATTTGCGGACCTGGGTAAAAGGTGACGTGGGTGTTACCGGCACTACCAACGTGAGTGTGTGGGCCGATCAAAGTGGTTTAGGAAATAACTTTTCGCAAGGCACAGTAGCAAATCAGCCGGCACTGGTTACCAATGATATAAACGGCCACGCCACGATCAATTTTTCAGGTAGCACTACAATTATGACGCCCGGTGCAGCCGTTGCTAATTTGAATACTACAGTTTTTACTGTAGCCATTCCGATGATCAACACATCCTGGCGCACGATGTTCAGGGGAACGGCAAGTGATCATCCGCTCATCGTTCAATCGGGTGGAACTACACTAGGTTATTTTGATAATGACAATGGCGGATTGCAGTCCAGCGGTTTCACTTGGTTGCAAAATGAAGTTGCCATGGTTGGCCTTGAAATGCGCGCAAGCAATGTAAACTTTCGTAAAAACGGTGTACAGGGCTTATCCATTTCAACCATCAACTTATCCGGACTCAGCCTAAATTTTTTCGGTAACTTTCAAGGGAATGGTCAGCCATTTGGAAGAATAGCTGAAACAATTATCTACAACTCGGCCACTGCACTTACAACAACAGAAAAGGAAAGAATAGAAAGTTATCTAGCCATTAAGTATGGCCTTACATTGGCGCATAATTATTTAGCGAGCGATGGATCGGTGCTATGGGATGTGACGGCCAACGCAGGGTTCAATAACAACATTACCGGAATTGGACGTGATGATGCGTCTGCATTGGATCAACAAGCCTCCAGCAGTATCAATACAGCCGGGTCGGTGAGAATGGATGAAGGTGCTGCTTTTGCTTCTGATCTTAACTTTATTTTGTGGGGCGATAACGGAGCTACTGGTTCCAATTCGAATGTGCCCTCTCCCTACTTTTTCAGATCCGCTAAAACATGGCGCGCGGCAGTTATTGGTACGCCTGGCAATGTGACCTTTTCTGTCAATCTGCAAACGATCGGATTTCCGGTTACAGCATCAGCATCGGACTACGTATTGTTAAAAGATACTGATACGGATTTTTCTTCAGGGGCCACCACACACACGGTCGGTGCCAATTTAGTTGGCAATACATTAACCTTTACGGGAGTTAGCTTTAACAACGGAGATTATTTTGCGATAGCCGCTGTAAATGCTGGTTTACCGGGTGGTGTAGCTGGGCCTATTTTCTGGGTGAAGGGTGATGTGGGAGTTACAGGTACAACTGACGTAAGCAGTTGGACTGATCAAAGCGGATTGGCGACCAACGCAACCCAAGGTACATTAGCCAATCAACCCTCTCAAATTGTCAATGATTTGAATTTTCATTCAACCATTGATTTTTCTGGTAATACGGATTTCTTCTCAATCACCAACGCTCCTGCCAATTTGAATTCTACCATTTTTACGGTGGCCATTCCCCGTATAAATACGAATTGGAGAACCATGTTCAGAGGTACAACCAGTGATCATCCATTGATTATTCAAAGCGGAGGCACAGGACTTGGTTATTTCGATGGTGACAATGGTGGATTTAGGTCGAGCGGGTTCACATGGTTGCAAAATGAAGCTGCACTGGTAGGTGTAGAAATGAAAGCGGGAGATGTAAACTTTAGAAAAAATGGTGTGCAAGGAACTTCTATTGCCACAATCAATTTGGCAGGATTGAACTTAAACTCTTTCGGTAACTATACAACCAATAGTCAGCAGTTTGGGCGTATTGCTGAAACTATTATCTACAACTCGGCAACTCCCCTTACGGCTACTGAGAAAGAAAAAATTGAATCGTATTTGGCCATCAAGTATGGCATTACCTTATCGCACAATTATCTTGCTAGCGATGGTTTTGTTTTATGGAACGTAACTACCAATGCTTCTTATAACAATAACGTAACAGGTATTGGCCGAGACGATCTTTCATCATTGGATCAGCAAAAATCATTGAGTGTAAATTCAACAGGATCTGTGACATTGGATAAAGGGGCCGCTTTTACTACTGATAAAAGTTTTATTTTATTTGGTGATGATGCAGGCGCTGGCTCAAGCTCAAATGTATCTGTTACTTATGCTGCGCGCGCTACACGCATTTGGAAAACAGCGGTAACTGGCACACCGGGGGTTGTAAATTTTAGCGTTAACCTTCAATCGATTGGTTTTCCAAATACGGGTGCTGCTGCTGATTATGTATTACTTCAAGATAGTGATACCGATTTTAGTACAGGGGCAACAGCACACACCAGCGGAGTAACATTGGTAGGCAATACACTTTCCTTCACAGGTGTTAGTTTTAATGATGGTGCGTTTTTCACCGTTGCCGCTGCGAATGTTTCTTTACCGGGTGGTATTGCCGGAAACCTAACCGTTTGGCTGAAAGCAAATGCTGGTTTAGAGAGAGCAGGTAACGTGGCCGCTTCCAATGGCGATGCATTGGTTCGCTGGGTGGATCAAAGCGGGTTCGGTAGAAATTACACCGCTGTTGCAGGCCCTACCATGCAATCCAACACACTCAACTTCAACCCCGCAGCTGAAATTTTGGCAGGTGGTTTTGATGCACCAGTAGGTTCGGAATTATCCAACGATTGGACAGTGTTTTTCATTTCTCAAAAATTGGCATCTGATAATAACGGCCGTTTATTTGATGGACACACGGGAAATTTTTTGTGGGCGCATTGGGGAACATATACCAATAGCATTTTCCTTAACAGTATACCATCTAATTTTAACTCTGGGATTGCCACTACTACAGGAATTCAAAATTTACGTCTGCATTCCTATAAGCGCGAGTCTGTAGGCGGAACTCTAGAAGCGCGCGCTGATGGCACGCTGTTGAGCACTTTTGGGTCGAGCAATAGTGCAAACGGAATTCGAATAGATATCAATACAGGAGTATTTAGTGCAGGAGAAAGCTCTCACTCACGTGTAGGTGAAATGATTATTTATAACTCTGCCCTATCTTCTACTGATGTAAATAAAATTGAGAGTTACCTAGGTGTCAAATACGGCATCACTCTCACACATGATTACGTAGCTACTAATGGTACTACTCTTTGGGATGTAACTGCCAATACTGGATACAACAATAATATTACGGGCATTGGTCGCGATGATGAAGCAGGATTAAGCCAACCAAAATCACTAAGCATCAATGCGAGTGGATCGGTCACACTTGATAAAGGCGGTGCATTTGGAACAAACAAAGATTTTATTTTGTGGGGTGATAATGGTTTGACTGGAACGAGTGCCAATGTTTCTTCTTCCTACTCTGCACGTAGCAATAAGATTTGGAAGACTTCCGTTAAAGGAACCCCGGGCGCAGTTGATTTTAGTGTGAACTTGCTCACCACCGGATTCCCTAATTCCGGAAATGCGGCCAGCTACGTAATCTTAAAAGATACCGACACAGATTTTACTTCGGGTGCTACAACACATAATACAGGAGCTTCCATTGTAGGCAACACCTTGTCATTTACCGGTGTCACATTTAATGATGGCGAATTTTTCACCATCGCAGCCTCTAATATTATTTTGCCGGGTGGAATTGCCGGAACTGTTTTTTGGGTGAAGGGTGATGAGGGTGTAACAGTAACAACCGATGTAAGCAACTGGGCCGATCAAAGTGGAATTGGCAACGATGCATTTCAAAACACGGCAGCTAATCAACCTTCGCTACTGAACAATGCGGTTAACTTTCATGCAGCCATTGATTTTTCCGGCAGCACCGATGTAATGACGCCCATTACAGCACCCGCTAACTTAAATACGACAGTGTTTACAGTGGCCATCCCCGCTGTAAATACAAGCTGGCGTACGATGTTCCGCGGAACTGTAAACGATCATCCAATAATCGTTCAATCAGGTGGAACCCAGTTAGGCTATTTTGATAATGATAACAATGGATTTAAAGCTTCAGGATTTACCTGGCTACAAAATGAAACAGCTCTGGTTGGATTAGAGATGCGCACCGGAGACGTCAACTTCCGGAAAAACGGAGCGCAAGGAGCTTCGATCAATACCATTAACTTAGCTGGATTGAATTTGAACAACTTCGGAAATTCTCAAGGCGGAACTCAGCCTTTCGGTAAAATAGCTGAGACCATCATTTTCAACACCGTCTCGCCATTAACCACTGCAGAGAAAGAAAGAATTGAAAGCTATTTGGCCGTTAAGTATGGCCTTACATTAACTCACAACTATGTTGCCGGAGATGCTTCGGTGTACTGGGATATTACCAATAACGCAGGATACAATAATAACATCACTGGTGTGGGTCGTGATGATGTTTCAGGATTAGATCAACGCAAATCCAAGAGTTCAAATAGCGGCTCTGTATTGACGATCGAAAAAACTTCTTCGTTTGCCACTAATAAGGATTTCTGGATGGCTGGAGATAATGGCGGTTCGCTTGGCGCGTCAACGACTAATACACATCCTTCTTATCCGATGCGGGTTACGCGTGTGTGGAAAGCAGATTTAAATGGAACACCTGGTGTAGTCGATATCAGTTTTGATTTGGGAACAGGTATTTATAATAGTGGCTTGGTAACAGACTATGCGTTGCTATTTAAAACTGGCGATACAGATTTTAGCACCGGAGCAACCGCCTACACCACCGGTGCAAGTATTGTATCGAATGTAATCACCTTTACAAATGTGCCGATAGCCGATGGAGATTTTTTCACATTGGCATTGCCGCGAGTCGTTGCTCCGGGTGGCGTCATCAATGGGCTGAATGTTTGGCTAAAAGCAAATGACGGAGTCTATTCAGATGCAGGCGTAACGCTCGCTACGGATGGAGGAACCGTACAGCGTTGGGGTGACCAAACAACTTTATCGAATCATGCAACGAATACGGGTTCTCCTGTTTGGAATTCTTCCAACAACCTGATCAACTTCAATCCGACATTATATTATGATGGTGCTAGTGGTCATAATTTGACATACAGCTCTACCAACCAATACACAGTTGTTACAATGGGTCGAATGGAGGGAACGCAGAATAGAAGAATGTTTTCAAGTAGAACGGGTAACGTATTGCTTGGTACATGGAATGGTAGAGAAGATGTGTTTTATTTAGATGCCAATCCAAGTTTGCTGACGGGTCTAACAGCAAGTACTAATCCAAAACTATACACCACCACACGGGCCTCTTCAGGAGCTTATCAATTTTTGCGCAATGGATTCCCCTTATATTCAGGAGCATCTTCCTTTAACTCAACCGTACGTTTAGGCATAGCTAATGGCGGTGCACAAGCGGGAGAAGCGAGCCGAGCTTATATTTCGGAAGTGATACAATATGATCGAGATTTATCAACATCAGAATTGAATCGCGTTAACTCGTATATGGCTATTAAGTATGGAGTAAGTCTTGACCAGACTACCCCAACCAATTATGTTTCTGCTAATGGTACGGTGGTGTGGGATGCCACCGTTAACTCAGGATACAAATTTAATATCACTGGCATTGGCCGAGATGATGCATCGGGTCTAAGCCAACCCAAGTCAAAAAGTATCAATGCCGGAGCACCTGTAATTGTTGATAAGGGCGGTGCGTTTGCTAGCGATTTGGATTTTATGGTTTGGGGAAGTAATAGCTCTTACTTAACACCTACTAATATTAATGCACATCCTTCGTATCCCTATCGGGTTGGAAAAATTTGGAGAATGGATATTTCAGGTACACCAGGAACAGTTTCAGTAAGTTTTGATCTAAGTGCAGGTATTTACAATACCAATAATCCGGTAGACTATGCGTTGCTTATTAAAAATGCAGACAACAATTTTGGTACAGGTGCTACAGCACACACCACCGGAGCATCGTTTAACGGAACCATCCTCACATTCACAGGAGTGAATTTTACAGATGGTGACTTCTTCACATTGGCGTTGCCCAATGTGCCTGCTCCCGGAGGTGTAGTAAATGACATGACCTTGTGGTTGAAATCCGACAAAGGCGTATCAGGCGCATTAAATGCCTCTGCATGGGATGATCAAAGCGGTAACGGATTTAATGTATTGCAAAATTCGGCAGGTAATCAGCCCGCTATACAAACGAATAGAATCAACTTCAACCCTACGTTACAGTTTGATGGTGCCAATGACTTCCTCTCGTTAACAGGAGGTATTTTGGGCAATGTTAACACCTTCAATGATGTCTATGCATTTGTAGTTTCTCGCACCAATACGATAAGCGCCAGTTCTATTTTCTTTGAAACCACCAGCGGTGCAGGGCCTCAATTTAATTTCCATTCTCCCTGGAGTGATAACAATTTATATTGGGATGCGGGTAACTCCGGAACCAATCGCCTGGGAGTAAACTGGGGTGGCACAATCAACACACCCTTTATGTGGGGATTGCAAGCCAGCACCACAGCTACCCCAACTGGGGCACGACAGGACATTTATCGAAATGGTTTCCGTATAGCGAATGACGCTACCATGAATGGTTTTACCGGAAACAACAATAACTTCTTTATAGGATCAAGCTCTGCAACTAGCAATTTCTACAATGGTGATATTGGAGAAGTAATTATTTACACGGGGCCACTGACAACCATTAAAACACAACAGATTCAAAGCTACTTGGCGTTGAAGTATGGTATCACAATCAATGGTTTTGATTACCTCTCATCAGCGGGCACATCGATTTACAGAAACACGACCGCACAGGTCAGCTATTCACGCGATATTGCTGGTATTGCTCGCGATGATAATTCGGCTTTGGATCAGCGCAAATCAAAAACCATTAATACAACTGGCGATTTGATTACCATCGCAAATGGAGACTTTACTACACCTACCTCATTCACCAATAATTTGGAGTCGTTAGTGTGGGGACACAATGGTTTAGTAACACAAGCCGATGCTGCTACGCCAGCTTACACGCATAATGGTGTTAGTATCGTTCGGCAACTTGCCAGAGTATGGTCGACAGAAAAGATTGGTTCACCTTCTGGAAATGCAATTGTTGAAGTAGATATGAGCTTCGTTATCGGCCCAAGTGGGCCAGGTACAAATAGTACCTCAGATATTCGATTGTTAGTAGATAACGATGCAACTTTTGGTAATTCATCTGCCGGAGAGCGAGCTTATAATTCCACTTCTATTGCAGGAAATAAAATTTATTTTTCAGTACCGTATGTGGATATCCCATCTAATCAAGGGTTCTTTTCAATAGGCTCGGTCAACGCGGCCACGGCACCTTTAACAACTCCATCACCGGGGGGACTTGCTGTGGATTTACGTTTGTGGATAAAGGCTGATGCAGGAGTAACAGGAGGAGTTAATGCCTCAGCATGGACGGATCAAAGTCCGAATGCGTTTGTGTTAAACCAAGCGAACGGAGCGAATCAGCCAACCGTCCTAGCAACCGGTGCCAATAGCAATCCTGCCATTCAATTTGATGGAGTGAGTGATGACATGGTGATTAGTAATGGTGTGTTTAAAACATTGACGCATTCGGATGTTTATATCTATGCGGTTTCTAAGGCACTGACGATTAAGAGTGCCAAGTTAACTAACGAAAACACCGTTAGTGGTACGTCCGGGTTTTATGCGCCTTGGGTAGATAATAATATTTATTGGGATGCAGGTGACGCGGGTGCAAACAATCGACTGCTAACTGCTTGGGGAGGTGCGATCAATGTCCCTTATCTATGGTCAGCCGGTGCGAGTATAACAGCTACACCATCATCAGCGAAGCAAGACATTTTGAGAAATGGATTGCGTATAGCAAATGACAACACATTTACGGCCTTTACGGGAAACAACACCAACTTTACACTTGGCTCGCAAGTAGGAAGTAATTATTATAATGGTGAGTTATCAGAAATGATCATCATCACCAGCCCCATGACCAGTGCACAGCAACTTCGCTTGCACAGTTATTTGGCGGTGAAGTATGGCATTACATTAGATCAAACGACACCTCAAAATTATGTGGCATCTGATGGAACTGTGATTTATGATGCGGTAACAACGAATAGTGGTTTCCGTTCTGATATTGCCGGCATTGGTAGAGATGATATTTCTGCACTTGATCAACGCAAATCGCAAAGTGTCAATCCTCGTTCTGCTGTACAAATAGATAAGGGTGGAGCTTTCGCTACAGACAAAACATTTTTAATGTGGGGCAGTGACAATGCTGTTCTTGGTCTCACTACTACCAATGCGCATCCATCGCTAACCTATCGTGTAAGCCGCGCTTGGCGTACTGACTTTACCGGAGCACCCGGGGCGGTAAATGTAATCTTCGACTTAAGTGCTGGCATTTATAATAGTGGTAACGCTGCAGATTATCTATTGCTTGTAAAAAATTCTAACTCTAATTTTTCAACAGGCGCAACCACCTACACTGGCACCTTGGTTGGAAGTTTATTAACATTCTCGGGAATCAATTTTGTGGATGGAGACTTCTTCTCCTTGGGAGTTGCTAACATGCCTGCGCCCGGTGGCGTAGTGCCGAATCTTCATTATTGGATAAAAGCAGATGCTGGAGTAACAGGTGCAACGACAGTTTCAGCTTGGGCCGACCAAAGTGGAAACGGATTTAATGTGATTCAAAATGCGGTAGCTAGCCAACCTACTTTGCAGAATAACCGCACCAACTTTAACCCGGCATTGCAATTCGATGGCACCAACGATCAACTTACACTTTTTGGTGGAATCATGGGAACCTCTACGTATACCGACTTCCATGCGATCATGGTGACGCGAACGAATACGGTTGTGGCAAGTTCTGTGTTTTTTGAAACACAAGCATCCGGTGGTCGCATTAATATTCATCTTCCTTGGAGTGATAACAATTTGTATTGGGATGCCGGCTCGGCAGGGGGATCACAGCGACTAAACACACCTTGGGGAGGAACAGTTGCCACCAATTATGTGTGGAGTTTTACAGCAAGAACCACCGCGACTCCTTCCGGAGCTCGGCAGGATATCTACCGTAATGGAAGAAGAATTGCCAATGATATTACCATGGCATCTTTCACTGGCAACAATAGCAATTTTATTTTAGGGTCAGCTGGCGGAGGAAGTTATTTCAATGGTGACATAGATGAAGTAGTGTTCTATAAAGGACCTTTATCATTGTCGCAATTGCAACGTATTCAAAGTTACTTGGCTATTAAGTATGGCATCACCTTGGACCAGACTACCGCTAGCAGTTATTATGCTTCTGATTGGAATGGTACTACCGGCACGGTGGTTTGGGATGCAACAACTGCCGGAACTTATCGAAATGACATTACGGTAATTGGTCGTGATGATAGTTCTGGTCTTAGCCAAAAGCAGTCCGCTAGCGTAAATGCAAATAATGTATTGACGATTGGAAATACAGACATTGCAGCAGATAATAGTTCGAACTCAAATTCATTTATTGCGGATAAGAGTTTCTTTTCATGGGGTCATAATAATCAAGTAATGGCCGCATTGACGGGCACAGACTTCGGAACCACTGTAAATGCAGAAGTGATATTGGCGCGCCTGGCTAGAACTTGGTTTTCGAAAGAGACTGGCACAGTTGGAACATTAAAATTGCGCTTCAATATGGCCAATGTAGTAGGAGTTAGCGGGTTTGTGGGGAATAACGACTTGAACGATGTTCGATTATTGGTGGACGCAGATGGAGTATTTGCAACAGGATCAACTTCCATTGCACCATCCAGTGTAAACAACACCACGGATATCGTGGAGTTTGATTATGATTTTGCAGCAGGAACCGGCTTCTATTTTTCGATAGGCAGTGTTAATCTGGCAACCGCACCATTGCCAGTTGAGTTGATCAGCTTTACAGCAACACCAGATCAGGATGGAGTTATTTTGAAATGGGCAACAGCTTCGGAATTAAATAACGAGTATTTTGAAGTGGAATCTTCTATTGATGGAAAAAACTGGAGCGTTGTGGCTAAAGTAACGGGTATGGGTACTAAATCTACCCGCACGGATTACCAACAACTCGATGCAACTCCCTATCAGGGAATATCCTATTACCGTTTAAAGCAAGTTGATTTTGACGGAAAATCAACCTATTCGAATATAGAGCAAGTTGATTTTCATAATAGTATTAAGTTGACAGTGTCGCCTAATCCATCGAATGGAAACAGTACAGTTAAACTCAAGCTGAATGCCGTGCCATCGGGTTCACAATTGTTGATACGCGTCACAAGCTTGCAAGGCATTGAGCTAGTGCGTCATCAGATTCAACTGACAGAAAAGAATAGTGTAGAGCAACAATTGGATGTGAAAGGATTAGCGAATGGAACCTACCTCATCACAGCCGAGTTTGACGGACAAGTTCGTCAGGCGAAACTGATTGTAACTCACTAAAGAAAGTGTCAATAAAAAAGCCTCGCATTTCACGGGGCTTTTTTGTTTCATATAAATTTTGGATGGTTAATTCACTATTGGATTTTTCTTGATCATGATTACGTCTACTCCTTTTTCTTTTGCCAACGAATTAATCCGCTCCGTATTTTGCTGAATCGTTTGCTGTAATTTAGTTAGCTCTTCGTCAATAATTTTTGAAAGCTGCTGACGTACTTCTTCTCCTTGTTGTGTAGGTGGAAAATCTCCGGCAGCCTGCTCGCTCAGTAAGTGAGCCAATCGATTATTGATTTTGATTCCATAATTCAATGGATCTTGTACGCTCTTGTTTTTGGTTTGGTGTAAGTTGTTTTCGTGTTGCGTCAATTCAGTTTCAAACTTTTTCACCAAATCCAACAACTCTTTGTATTGCGCTTCGCTGCCCATTTTATTTTTCAATGAACCAAGATCTTCTTTAATCTTTCGAATATCAATTACACCTTGATTGGCTTCGCTCACTTTGTCGCGCACTTTCACTAAGAAATCAAATTGTGCTTGAAATTCTTCTGCGGTGGTGTTGATGCGTGGGTCTTTCAAGATTTCAAATTCTTGTTCAAGACTTTGATCGTTCACTGTTAGCAGAACTTTGTATTTGCCGGGCACCACTTTGGGTCCAATATTGGGCGACCCATAAAACACCAGTCCCGGAAATGACTGAAACCCGGGGTAACGCATATCCCAAACAAAACGATTTCCACCGGCTTTTATCTTTAGCTGTTGATTTCGTTCTTTTGATTGGTTACTGAATGTGCGAATCACTTTCCCATTGTTTTCCACGAAAGTGATTTTTACTTCATCTTTTTCATCTAGCGCCTTTAGATAAAAATGAACCATCACACCGCCCGGATGATTTTCGCCTTCGCCCTTGCGCGGCTCGCGATATCCACCTTGACTTGGCATCCGGTAAGTGGGCATTGGCTTATAGAGGATTCGATCTTTTGATGCCAACTCTGAAGTTAGTTGCTGGAGAGGTGTTAGGTCATCAATCATCCAAAATCCACGGCCATGTGTTGCTGCAATGAGATTGTCATTCTTCACAGTAAGATCAGCAATTGGCACGGGAGGAATATTTAGTTTGAATGAATTCCAACTCGCGCCATCGTCAAAGGAAACCCACATTCCTTTTTCGGTGCCTGCATATAACAAGCCCGGACGCTTGAGGTCTGCACGCACGACACGTGCAAACTCTTCGGAGGGAATTCCTTGCGTGATTTGAGTCCACGTCTTGCCATAGTCGGTGGTTTTGTAAATGTACGGAGTGTAGTCGCCAAACTTGTACGAGGTGGCAACTGCGTATGCACCGCCTTTCACAAATGGATTTACATCAATACTGTTCCACATGTTGTATTTTGGCGAAGTAGGTGGTGTTACGTTCTTCCAACTTTTCCCACCATCAGTGGTTACATGGATTAATCCATCATCCGATCCGGTCCAGATTTCATCTTTCGTAAAAGGTGATTCTGTAATCACAAAGATGTTAGCATAATATTCAGCACCCGTATTGTCTTGTGTGATCGGGCCTCCGGATGAT
Source organism: Flammeovirgaceae bacterium (assembly GCA_021300095.1). Classification (GTDB taxonomy): domain Bacteria; phylum Bacteroidota; class Bacteroidia; order Cytophagales; family Cyclobacteriaceae; genus ELB16-189. The sequence goes on from JAJTHV010000024.1 coordinate 37,464, forward strand.
TTGATCGTTTCGGGTTCACCACGCGTCAGGTCCGGACTAATCTCTTGCCAGCTTTGACCTCCATTGGTAGTGGCATGCAAGTGATTGGATCCGGCAAATAGTTTTTTGGGATCGTGTTTGCTGAACACCAACGGATAATTCCAGTTGAAGCGATATTTCATTACTTCAACACCCGAACCCGCGGGAAGATCGGGCCACACATTGGTGCTACGCTCCTGACCGTTTTCGAGATTCTGCATGCTCATGTAGCCTTTATAATCACTACCATAAATGATGGAAGGATTGAGCGGATCAGGAGCAAGATGCGCGCTTTCGCCAATCGAGAGCGCCACCCAATCTTTATCAGAAATAGAACTTCCGTTGGTACGATGTGAAATTCGTACGCTCGTGTTGTCTTGCTGCGCTCCTAAAATGTGATACGGAAATGCGTTGTCGGTGGTGACGCGATAAAATTGTGCCGTAGGTTGATTATGATAAGTAGTCCAATTTTCGCCACCGTCATTTGAAATTTGGGCGCCACCATCATCTGCAATCGCCATGCGCTTGTTGTTGGTAGGGTCGATCCACAAATCGTGGTGATCACCATGCGGTGCATCCTTCAGCTCAAATGTTTTGCCACCGTCCTTCGATACACCATAACTCACGTTCATCACAAAGACTTTGTCTTCGTTTTGTGAATCAGCGTAAATGCGGCAATAGTACCACGCCCTTTGTAGCAATGCACGATCCTGATTCACACGTGTCCACGTGCTGCCGGCATCATCCGATCGGTAGATTCCGGGGGCTTCGGTGTTTTCAATGATCGACCAAATACGATTGGAGTTAACAGGTGAAACGGTCACTCCGATAATGCCATTGATTCCTTTCGGCATCCCGGGCTTGTCTGACAAATTTTCCCACGTCTCTCCACCGTCTGTACTTTTATACAATTTTGAATCAGGGCCACCACTGTCCATGCGATAGCCATTGCGTTTCATGCTCCACATGGCAGCATATAGAATGCGTGGGTTGTTGGGATCCATCACCAAATCACCAGCCATGGTAGAAGAATTGATATACAGAATTTTTTTCCACGTGGTGCCGCCATCGGTGCTTTTGAAAATTCCACGCATTTCATTCGGCTTCCACAGATTCCCCATTGCGGCCACATACACTACGTCTGCATTTTTTGGATGAATACGAATACGCGAAATATGTCGCGAATCTTTTAGCCCGATGTGTTTCCATGTTGTGCCCGCATCGGTTGATCGCCACACGCCCCAGCCACTCGATACATTGTTGCGCAACGTTTGTTCGCCTTCGCCCACATAGATTACGTTTGGATCACTAGGTGCTACAGCTACTGCGCCAATCGTTCCACCAAAATAATTATCAGTGAGGTTCTCCCATGATTGCCCTGCGTCTTTTGTGCGCCACACTCCACCACCCACAGTGCCGAAGTAATACAAATTCGGGTTGCCTACTACACCTGTGACGGTACATGATCTACCTCCGCGGTAAGGCCCCACTTCGCGCCAACGTACGCCAGAGTAAAGAGCAGCATCAAACGAAAGTGTAGCTGTCTGTGGTTTTTTTTGTGCCCACACATCTGCGACAAGCAGGGCAAGTATGAAAAGAACGATTTGCTTCATAAGCTCCTAGTTGTTGATTGTTGCGTCTTTTGTTTCCGTAATCAAAGCCGGCATGTTTTTATCTTTAAACAGCTTGTTGTATTGTTGAATGTCGCTGTTGATTAAGATTTGCATTTGCTGCTTGTATTTTACCCAGTCGGCTTGCACATCGCGCGCTCGATCTTGCGCACCTTTGGTCAGGCGTGGATCGTGAGTATCGGCTACGCCACGCAATTGCAAAAATTCTGAGTTGAGTTTGTTTGGGAAGTTGATCACATCTTGGAAATTCTTGCTGCGAGGTTCGATCAAGTTGCTTTCCCACTTTTCAATTTTCTTGATCAGCTCTTTGCCCGTGTTGATGATTTCTTTTGCATCGGCATTGTCTTTCAGTGATTCATTGTAGGTTTCAATTTGTTTTTTCACCTGACGCATTTTGTTCACCGACTTATGGAGCTCTTCAAACTGATCTCCGGCTTGTTTTAAAAACTCTTGCTGAGCAGCCCACTCTGCCGGGGTAGCAGTAATTTTTGGGTCAGAAATAATTTCAAGTTCGGTTTCAGAAATCACACCTTTGTGAGAGATACGTGCTTTGTATTTACCAGGAGCCACGCGATAGCCCTGGTAATCGCCATATACAAAAACACCGGGCACGCCACTCAGTGCTTCTGTTCTGAAATCCCACGCAAAGCGATTTACGCCTGCTTCGGCAGGAATGGTTTGTTTAGCAGGAGGACCTCCGGGATAAGGCTTGAAGTTTTCATCTTTTTTGTTGGTGTAGCTGCGAATCACTTTTCCACTCATATCCAAAATATCGAGCGTTACTTTTGTGGTATCAGCTTTGTCTTTCAGATAGTAATCCAACAATACACCGTTGGCCGGATTGCGACCCAAGCCTGGAATATCTCCAAAGTATTCAGGAATGGTAACAGATGATAAGCGATAGGTTGGCTTCGGAGTGAAAATTTTCAAACTCACATCTACCACACCTTTCGTTTGTTGAATGGCACCCAAATCATCTAATATCCAGAAAGATCTTCCCGCGGTAGACGCCACTAAATCATTATCACGAATGATTAAATCGGTAACGGGCACCACCGGTAGGTTTAACTGAAATTTGCTAAAGGAATTTCCACCATCGGCAGACAAATAGAAACCTCTTTCTGATCCGGCATACAATAAGCCTTTTATTTTTTTGTCTTCGCGAATTACTTTGATAAAATCATCGGCATCTACACCATTTCCAATTTTGGTCCAGCTTTTACCATAGTCGGTAGACTTGTAGGTCATGTTGCTGTAGTCGCTGAACTTGTAACGTGAAGCGGAAATGTAAACGGTAGCAGCATCGTGTGGAGAAACTTCGATGGAGTGAATCATTCCTTCGGGTAAACCAGCTGGTGTTACGTTTGTCCACGTTTTGCCACCATCTTTAGTGAGCTGTACTAATCCACAATCGCTACCGGTGTAAATCACTCCTGCTTGATGGGGTGATTCAATCACATAATAAATGGTGTTGTAGTTTTCGCCACCTGCCCCTTCGTTGGTGATGGGTCCACCGCTTACATCTTGTTTGGTGGTATCATCGCGTGTTAAATCCGGAGAGATGACATCCCAACTTAAGCCACCATTGGTTGTTTTGAACAACACATTGCCGGCATGATACATTGTTTTAGGATCATGTGGTGAGTTGATGAGTGGTGCATTCCAATTGAAGCGGTACTTCATCTTTTTGGGCGCGTACGCTAAGTTGGTAGAAGGGTACTCTTGTAAATCTTTCACTTCACCTGTGCGTCTATCCAGCACATCGATCTGACCTTGATAGCAACCTCCGTATAAAAATTCAGGATGGTTGGGATCGTTGAAAGCAACCCACGCACTTTCGCAGCCGGGTCCATTGATCCAATCTTTGTCTGTAATTCCAAAACTTCCGTTGCGGCTCGGTGTGGCTACTGAGGAATTGTCTTGTTGGCCGCCATATACCCAATATGGAAACTGATTATCGGCAATGACTCTATAAAACTGTGAGGTAGCCTGATTGTTGAGCGGAGAAAATGTGCGACCGGTGTTGTAGCTGATTTCGCCACCTCCATCATCTGCCAAAGCAAAGTTTTGATTGTTCTTTGGGTTAATCCATAAGTCGTGCGTATCGCCATGGCCTACGCGAATGCTAGAAAATGTTCTTCCTCCATCGATGGAGCGCATCATCGGTGCGTTGAGCACATATACCACATCGGCATTGACCGGATCGGCAAACACTTCCATATAATACCACGAGCGTGAAGTAATATTTTGATCGGTAGAGAGTAAATTCCATTTCTTACCACCATCATCCGAGCGATACAATCCCGCTTTTGATTTCTCTGCTTCCACAATGGCAAACACACGATTAGGATTAGCGCGTGAAACGCTCACGCCAATTTTTCCCATTTCCTTGGGCAAGCCTTCATTGATTTTAGTCCATGTTTCACCACCATCTGTCGATTTCCAAATGCCGCAGCCGGG
>JAJTHV010000100.1 GCA_021300095.1 Flammeovirgaceae bacterium
ATCTTCGGTGCCTTTTAAATTGAGGATTTCCATGATTGAGTCGTTTTAAAATTTTTTATTCTTTTTCTCTAGAGATATTCACTTTCAAACAGAAGAAGTCATATTCTGCATCCATGTTATGGAATGTAAATTCCAGCTTCTCGCCTGATTTCCGGGCCATGTCTACGAAGCCCAGACCCGCGCCTCCTTTTTCAGAGATTTGGGTGTTTTTGATGATTTCCTTATACATTTCTTTGAGCCCCTCTTTGTCCTTGGAATTGAGGTCGTCCAAATTGCCAGTCAGTTTTGACACGCTGCCCTTGGGTATGGGATTGCCCGTCATGATGCAATACTTCTTATCGTCTTTGCTGATCATGAAGATGGCACTCTTGCTGACGAGTGAACCTGCCGTAAGACCTTGTTCGCTGCTGTGCTTTACGATGTTTTGGAGCGCTTCTACCATTACGTTGAAGACTTTCCGTTTAATTCCAGATTCTTCGCCTGACGAATCGAGGTTGCGCTCGGCCATTGCCAAAATTGACTTGGTGGTTTCCTGTGTAAAGTCACCATCATAAACCAAGATCAGTTTTTGGGACATCATGGTCCGGTGCAGGTCATAGATATAGTTCATTGTCTTGAGGTTTGGGGTTCCGAATTTATCATTTTTAAATTAAAGTATCCTACTATTCAGCAATCTGTTCTTATTTTTTTTATGGTGCGTCATGCCATCAGAATTTAATGCCAATCAAAAGCACATCATCCGTTTGTTTATGTTCGCCCTTCCACGATTCCCATTCATGGTCAAACACTTCGGCCGCTTCTTTCATGCTCTTGGTATGCACTCGGTCAATGATTTCGCGTGTCTTTTTCGGCCCGAATTTACGTACTTCCGGCCCACCAAACTGATCGGGGAAGCCATCGGAGCTAAAGTAGAATGAATCGCCCTTGCCCAGTTCCAAACGGGTGGTGGTAAAGTTGGTCTGGTTTTTATAGATACCTCCGCCAATCGGGAATTTGTTTCCTTTCACCTCATCCATCACGCCACCTTTCATAAAGTACAGCGGACGGTGCGCTCCGGCATATTCTACCGTTTTTGTTTCGGTATTAATTCGGCACAAAGCAATGTCCATACCGTCTTTGGTAGCCGAGTCTTCCTGATCCTGACGCAAAGTTTGCGTTACGCCTTCGTCCAGTAAGTCCAGAATCTTTCCTGGCTCGGTAATTTTGCGGCTTCGCACAATGTCATTCAACAAGAAATAACCAATCAACGAAAGTAAGGCTCCAGGAACCCCGTGACCGGTACAGTCTACGGCCGCAATGAAGATGTCGTTTTTAATTTGAACAAACCAAGGGAAGTCTCCGCTCACCACATCGCGTGGTTTGTAAAGGATGAATGAATCCGGTAATGCTTTATTTATTAAACGCGTATTGGGTAAAATGGCATTTTGAATGCGCTTAGCGTAATTGATGGAGTCGTTGATCTTTTTGTTTTTGTTCTGAATTTCCAACTCAATTTCCTTGCGCTCGGTAATATCGTGCGAAACCACCAACACCGATTCAATATTTTCCTGATCATCGTATTCGGGAATGGCATTGACCTGCATCACACGGTTACCAATTTCAGAAGGGAAGTCCATCTCCACAGAAACCTTATCGTTGCTGGTGTTGACTTGCTCCACAATCGACAGCCACTGATTCAGGATGCTTTCCTGTAACTCGGCCTCGCGTATTTTCTTATTGATGAACTGGCCGGGCGATTTGCCGGTGTACGATTCGATGGTCGGGTTGATGTATGAAATCGACTCGTGTTCCAGACGGGTAATAATATCCAGCGAGTTTTCGGAGAGCGCCTGCATCTTACTTCGCATGCGTTGCTCTTGCTCGGCCAATCTGCGCTCCGTGATGTCGCGGGAGTTTAAGATGAAACCGTGTATAGCAGGGTTGGACATGAAATTAGTTCCGGTGGCTTCCAGCCAAATGTATCTTCCATCCTTGGTTTTGTATTCCAACTGCACGGTGAGTTTCTCGTTCGGCTTTTCGCGCAACTGATCGAATAAACCACGGGCAATCTCTAAGCTGTTCGGGTGTACACGATCCAAGTCGCTTTGTCCTTGAAGTTCTTTTTGATTGTATCCTAAGATCGTTTCTACGGAAGGGGAGATATAACGAATCTTTCCATCCTCTTCGTAGATGGTGATTACCTCGGAAGCATTCTCCAACAGCAACTGCATGCGGTTTTGTGTGCGGTTTACTTCTTCGATCTGCTCTTCCAGGAGAATGTTCGAGCGCTGCAATTCTTCTTGCGTGGCGCGCATTTCTTCCGCATTTTGGCGCAACACCTCTTGCTTTTCGGTGAGTTCGGCACTCAACGTTTGCGATTCGCTCAGCAATCGTCTGGTGCGCTCATTGACTTTTATGTTAAAGATGGTGCGGGCAAGAATAACGCTCAACTCTTGCACAAACTTGACATGCGAAGGAGTGAATTTCTTCAATCCCGCAAATTCTACCACGCCATACACTTCCTCATTCGTAATCAACGGAACTATCAAAATGCTATTCGGCTTTTGGTCACCCAAAATACCGGAGGTGATGGTGACATATTCATCGGGAATTTCAGTGCGCAGAATGTAATCTTGTTCTGCCGCTGCCTGCCCTACCAATCCTTCCGCAAAGCGGAAAGACTTTTGCAGATACTTTTTACGGTTATACGCAAAGCTGGCGCGCAGCTCAATCATCTTTGTTTTCTCTTCATCATTTACGATGTAGAAGGCACCTTGCAAGGCTCCGATTTTTTCAATGATAAACTTAACCACATCATCGCCCAGTCCATCGATGGTATCGTGCAGGCGGAGGATTTCGGCTACTTCGGCCACACCCCGCACAATCCAGTTGCGCTCAGTGTCCCTGCGTTCGTTTTCAATCAGGTTTTCGCGCATGTTCAAAAGCGCTAATCCGAGCGTATCATTTTCGCTGGCTGGCTGGTAGCTGGCATTGAATTTTCCTTCACCCACCAGGCGCGCAAACTGCGCACTGTTCTTGAGCGTTTGCACCAGTCCATCTACCTTTTTGGCCATCAAGCCAAACTCATCGCCACTGCTGGCGGTAACTTTATCCGGCAAGATACCTTTGCTCACCATGTCCAATGTCTCTTGCATGGAATTGAGCGGCTGTGTAAGCGAACGTGCAAAAACGACCGAGAAAGAGGAAGCGAGCAAAAGAATGATGATGCCTCCGATCACATAGATTTTTATCAGTACCGATCCTTCGGAAGTAATTTCCTCGATGTCTATTTTTACCAACATTGCCCAGGGAGCATGGTCTATTTTACGATAGGCTACGAGCACCTCTTTTCCACGGTAGTCACGCCCTTTTTGAATGCCATTTTTTCCATCTAAAGCGGTTACAATTTCATGTGCTTCGCGGCTATCCACATCAAAGAACTTGATGACTTCGCCCGGGGCATTGCGCAGCGGACTGCCGATGATCACCTTTCCAGTGGCGGCATCTTTCATACCAACAAAGGCCTCTCCAGTCAGGCCGAGTCCCTGAATATCTTGTAACGACTTGTACGTGTCAGTGAAATCTAATTCAAAGATGATGATGTTTCCATCTAGCGGAGCACCAGCATAGGCAATGTAGCGGTCGCCCGTTTTCTTTACGCTACTCATGTGAAACTTCTGCGCAGAACTGGAGAAGAAGTTTCCTTCGGGAGCTAATAAATGTGCTTCACTGCCCGAAGAGCTAGCTTTGATCGCACCGTTCGCATCGGTAATCAAGATGCGTTGAAATCCATAGTCTTCTTTGATCTGTGCTAGCAAACTACCCACTGAATCGGGAGCTGTTGTCATAACCCCTTTGATGATGGCCGAATGTTGCAACTGAGCAACCGTAGAGGCGATATGATCAAAGTAATAACTGAATTGTGCTGCCCGGTGGTCGGCCAGAGCTGTCAGCTCCCCTCCCTTTTTTTCGATCGATGTGTTTACGTTGATCTGGTAAGTAAACAACGAGATGGCGAGAATCGTAACCACGCAGATGATTACAATTAGCCCGGTAATTTTGGTACTGATTTTTATATTCTTGAACATGCTCAACGCAGTTTATTCTTTGTTATCCTTCTACTAACATGGTGGCCAACTCA
>JAJTHV010000201.1 GCA_021300095.1 Flammeovirgaceae bacterium
GAAGGCTACTGTAAACAAAATGATGAAAACGAAAAAAGTAATGGCGGTGATGGCCAGCAAAAAGAAATCTTGTGGCCAGAACACGTGACCAAACAAAATAAATTTGCGCTCAAAAATATTGAGTAATAAAAAAGGGCGATCGTGCCACTTCAAAAATGGCCCTGCAAAAAACAGCAATAGCAAAACGGTAGAAACGATGATGCGCTTATTGTGAAAAATACCGCTGGGTTTCTTCGCATACACCCACACGCGCTTGCCACTGGCATCTACGGTGCTGATGGAATTTCTGAACTCTTCGTCAAAGTGGTAAAAATCGTTTGTCATTTTTTTAGGGAACCTTTCAAACACCGGAGCGCCCGTTGCTGAGCACTCCGGCTGGCTATATAAACTAGAGGGCTGCTTGGGTTTTTACTGTATCCATTTTTACACTATCGACTTTCAATTTTTCTATCTCGAGCTTGAACAAGTCGCCTTGCGGCTTTTTCGGGTTAGCCGGATTGGAGCCTTGCAGCGTGAGCACATAACTTGAAACATTTTTCATTTTCTCAGGGCTGATCACACCTTCCCACGCGATCATATTGGTGCCAGCTACTCCATGGCGCACTACTTTAAATACATCTTTTATCGTGCCGCCATGTAACCAGTATTCATCTGTCAGGTTAGGTCCAATATCACCTCCTCCATCTTTGCGATGACAGGATGCGCAGGTGGTGAGGAATGTCTGTTTACCATCCGCCAAAGCCAATGCATCCGTGGTGGCCTCTATATTATTTTCATCTATAGCAGCTACCGGGTATGAGGCTTGACGTTTGAGTGCTTGTTGCTGCGCATAGGCTACTTCGCTATCGTATTCTTGCAACTGGGTAGGCAGTGTGTTGAACACATCGAATACGAGCAGATAGACAACCGCAAAGCCAATCGTGAAATAGAATAACCATTTCCACCAAGGTGGTAAGTGATTATCCAATTCGCGGATGCCATCATAATTATGGTCGAGCATAATGTCCGCTTCTTTTTCCAAAGGCTTCAAGGCGTTCCACTGATCCCAGAGGCGTTGCCACATGGAGGGTGCTTCCTGGTAAGGAATGCCCAATTTTTCAGCACGCTCTTTTTCTGCCTGGCGAGCCATGATGTTAAGCACACGCAACATATAGGCTGCCACCGTGAGGACCAGCAAGGCAATGATGAAGATGAAGCCCACTACCATATAGAATGGCAACAAAGGATCATCAAGAAACGAAGTAGCGGCAGGTGTTGCTGCGTCTTGCCCAAAAGCCATAGGCAGTGTCAAGGCGAAGAGTGCGAGGGTTATAAAAAACTTCTTCATAACAAGCGAGTTAAGTTGTCGGTCGAATTATTGGATGCGCTATCGCTGAGAGGCTTCTGCCCCATCTCGTCCACGTATTTTTTATCCACTGTAATGACCCACCACAGCAGCAAGGCGAAGAAGAGAAAGAAGATGACAAATGAGATCACAGGCCACACCTGGATATTGTCGATGTTTTGCAAAATATTCTTGTACATGGCTTTCTATTTTTGTTCTGCTACTTCGTTTTTCACTTTGATGTCGGTGCCGAGACGTTGCAGATAAGCAATCAAGGCAACAATCTCTGCTTCGCTTTGAATTTCATAGCCATCTACTTTCAAGCTGGCGACAATTTTATTGGCTTGTGCTTCTAAATCTTCGGTAGCTTTCAGCTCGTAGCCCTCTTCGTACGGCACACCTACAGTTCGCAGCGCTGAAATCTTTCCGGCTGTAGCCGACTTATCAATCACTTGCTCGTAGAGCCAAGGATAAGCTGGCATAATGGACCCGGTACTTACCTCGGTCGGTGCCAACATGTGGCGGAAGTGCCAGCTATCGGCATACTTTGCTCCTACGCGTTGCAAATCCGGGCCGGTGCGTTTACTTCCCCATAAGAATGGATGATCATATACATACTCTCCTGCTTTAGAATATTCTCCTGCTTTCGGATCATATCGTTGCACTTCGCTGCGGAACGGGCGCACCATTTGTGAGTGACAACCCACACAGCCTTCGCGGATATAAATATCACGGCCATGTAATTCCAGTGGTGTGTATGGTTTTACTGTGGCGATCGTTGGTATGTTGGACTTGATTAAGAAAGTAGGAACCAACTCAATCAAACCTCCAATCAAAATGGCTACTAAAGCAAGTGCTGTAAACAAAACAGGTTTGCTTTCCAATGCATGGTGCCAGCCACCGCCTTCGTTGGAAGACTTGATCATCGGAGCCACTTCTACTTCTTCGTTGGCCATGAATGATCCCGCGTAAGCGGTTTTGATCAAATTGTAAGCCATGATGAAGACACCAATCAAATACAATAAACCACCAAATGAGCGCAGCATGTATAGCGGAAGAATCTTGGTAGTAGTTTCTAAGAAGTTACTGTAGGCGAGAAATCCATCGGGAGTAAATTCTTTCCACATTAAGCTTTGCACCACACCGGCAGTGTACATCGGAAGGGCATAGAAGATAATTCCTAATGTGCCCAACCAAAAGTGAATGTTGGCTAATTGAGTAGAGTACAATTTGGTCGACCACATTTTGGGTACCAACCAATAGAAGATACCGAAGATGAGGAAGCCATTCCAACCCAAACCACCCACGTGCACGTGTGCTACAATCCAGTCGGTAAAGTGAGCAATGGCATTTACATTCTTTAATGAAAGAAGAGGTCCTTCGAGTGTCGCCATACCATACGCGGTTACTGCTACCACCATAAATTTCAACACAGGTTCTTCGCGCACCTTATCCCACGCTCCGCGCAAGGTGAGCAAACCATTCAGCATACCACCCCAGCTTGGCGCGATAAGCATAATGGAGAAAACAACACCGAGCGATTGAGCCCATCCCGGTAAGGCTGTATATAATAAGTGGTGAGGACCTGCCCATATATAAATAAAGATCAGTGACCAAAAGTGTACAATCGACAAGCGATACGAATACACCGGACGATTAGCCGCCTTCGGCAAGAAGTAATACATCAAACCTAAGAAGGGAGTAGTAAGAAAGAACGCTACTGCATTGTGGCCGTACCACCATTGCACCAGCGCATCCTGCACGCCTGCATACCATGAGTAGCTTTTGAAAAGCGTAACGGGCATTTCAAACGAGTTGACAATGTGCAGCACCGCTACAGTGATGAATGTGGCGATGTAAAACCAGATAGCCACATACATGTGTTTCTCTCTGCGTTTTATAATCGTGCCAATCATATTCCAACCAAACACTACCCACACCACAGCGATGGCAATGTCGATGGGCCACTCGAGCTCCGCATATTCTTTGGAGGTGGTGATACCGAGTGGCAACGTGATGGCGGCTGCCAAGATGATGAGCTGCCAGCCCCAGAAGTGCACCCAGCTGAGCGTGTCGTTGAACATGCGTGTTTTCAACAAGCGCTGCATGGAGTAATACACTCCGGCAAACATGGCGTTGCCCACAAAGGCAAAAATCACCGCGTTGGTGTGCAGTGGACGTATACGTCCGAAGGAAGTGTACTGCAGATCAAAATTGAAAATTGGGTAAAAGAGCTGGATGGAAGCCAGCAACCCGACCGTCATGCCCACAATGCCAAAAATGACAGTGGCGATCATAAAGGCCTTGACAACCTTGTTGTCGTATTGAATTTTTTGTAGTTCCATAGAGTTTGGTTGGTCTGATTACGGTTATAAAAGTAGAGGTAGCCTCTCGGGTGGGTTATGATGGCAATTAGTTGAAAACATGATTTTTGTCATGTAAATGGATCATGACGGCTACCGCTTAGATAAACCTTTTGGGAATTTGGCTGGTAGCACTTAAATTGATCTTATAACTATCATGAGCCAGTCCAAAGCCATTCCATTAGCACCCGATCTGACCAACGAAAAGTTGTTGAAAACGCTGGTTGAGAATCGCACGATTTACAATCTGGAAAACTGCGAACTGAATTTGTTTGAAACCTATCAGGCTTCGGAACTGGTGCCGCTTAAATTCAACGACCTGGTGGTGACGAGCATGCTCAAAGGCAAGAAGGTAATGCACCTGTTCGACAAAGATGGTTTTGATTATTTGCCAGGTGAGTCGGTGATAGTGCCTTCGAATGTGGAAATGAAAATCGACTTTCCGGAAGCGACTTTTAATAACCCCACGCAATGTCTGGCGCTCGCCATCGACAACAAAAAAATTACTGATACGCTGCAATTCCTCAACGAAAAATATCCACAGCAAGGCGTTACCAACTTCTGGCAACTCAACGAAGCCAACTTCTATTTCGAAAACAACGCAGAGATGGCCAATCTCATCAACAAGATTATTACCATCTGCCAAAGCACTTCTATTTTCAAAGACACGCTGGCCGACCTCTCTTTGCAAGAATTGCTGGTAAAGATTGTGCAGCTTCAAACGCTGAAAGGTGTGCGGGAGAAAAATACCAAAATCAACAATCCTTTATTGAATCATGTGGTAGCACTGATTCGCGATAACATTAAAAACAAAATTGAGTTGAAGCAGATTGCCAGAAATGCAGGCTTGAGCACTTCTTCACTCTATCGCTTATTCAAAAATGAAATGGGCATCAGCCCGGTGGAGTTTGTGATTCTGGAAAAGATCAAGCTAGCCAAGCAATACCTCAGCAACAAAGACATCTACATTAAAAATGTGTCGTACGAAGCGGGCTTTGAAGACAGCAATTATTTTATCCGCTTGTTTAAACACTACGAGGGCATCACGCCCAAGCAATACCAACAACTACTGTTAAAAAACAGCGACTCAGTTTTCTGAAAAGCGTAATGGTTCTAAGTCCGCCAACTCGGCTTCGGTAAACAATCGCGATTGTGTGAGGAAGCGTACTCCCAGCGGAATCTCCAATGAAAAACTGGAGCCTCTCCCCTTCGCCACATGAATATGAAGTTGCGTGAATTTCCAATATTCAAACTGATCTTTGCTCATCCAAAATTCACAGCCTTCAATCGTGCCGATGCACACATCGCTGCCGCCCACTTTAAAATCTCCTTTCTCAAAACACATCGGCTGCGAGCCATCGCAACAGCCGCCACTTTGGTGAAACATCAATTCGCCAAAGCGACCTTTCAAATCGTTGACGATTGCAATGGCTTCGGGACTGATGGTTACGCGGGGTGTCATCGAAATTTAATTTAAGAAAGTAAAATGTAATCAGGCGTCCGACAAATCTACGGGATCTGTCGGACGCCTGAATTTACAACCGGCTAAAAGAAGCCCAGCTTATTCTTGCTGTAGGAAATCAGCATGTTTTTTGTCTGGCGATAGTGCGCCAACATCATGTGGTGATTTTCTCTGCCGAAGCCTGATTTTTTGTATCCGCCAAAGGGAGCGTGAGCCGGATAGGCATGGTAGCAGTTCACCCACACTCTTCCAGCCTGAATCGCGCGTGGCACCTGATACAACTCGTGCGCATCACGTGTCCACACACCGGCACCTAAACCGTAGAGCGTATCATTCGCAATGGCAATCGCTTCTTCAGTTGTTTTGAAAGTTGTCACGCACACAACAGGTCCAAATATTTCTTCCTGGAAGATGCGCATCTTATTATGACCTTTGAATAACGTTGGTTGAATGTAATAACCACCCGCCAGTTCGCCATCCAGTTTTTGCACATCGCCACCACACAATACTTCAGCACCTTCCTCTTTTCCTAATTTCAAGTACGATTGAATTTTTTCGTACTGATCGTTGCTCGCTTGTGCGCCCATCATAGTAGAACTATCGAGAGGATTGCCCATCTTGATTGCCTTGGTGCGTGCGACTACTTTGCTCACAAATTTATCGTAAATGCTTTCGTGCACTAATATCCGCGAAGGACAAGTGCACACCTCGCCTTGATTCACCGCAAAGAGAACAGCACCTTCAATGGCTTTGTCAAAGAAATCATCATCGTGATCGGCCACAGACGGGAAGAAAATATTGGGCGACTTGCCACCGAGTTCCATCGTAACCGGTACTAAATTTTCAGAAGCATATTGCATGATCAATCGGCCGGTAGTTGTCTCTCCGGTGAAGGACACTTTCGCCACACGAGGCGATTGTGCTAATGGCTTTCCGGCTTCCGGTCCAAAACCAGTGACAATATTAATCACCCCTGCAGGAACGATGTCTTTCAATAGATCCATCATAAACATAATGGAAGTGGGCGTTTGCTCTGCCGGTTTCATCACCACACAGCAACCAGCTGCCAGTGCCGGAGCGAGTTTCCATGTAGCCATCAGCAGCGGAAAATTCCAGGGGATGATTTGCCCCACCACACCCAACGGCTCGTGCAGACAAATGCTCACCGTGGTTTCATCGTGTTCTGAAATCGATCCTTCTTCCGCACGAATCACACCTGCGAAATAGCGGAAGTGATCAATCACCAATGGCAAATCCACATTCACTGTTTCGCGGATAGGCTTGCCGTTGTCGATGGTTTCCACCACGGCCAGGTCTTGCAAGTTGGCCTGAATGATATCGGCTATCTGATTGAGAAGATTAGATCGGTACGCTGCCGATGTTTTGCTCCACGAGGGAAAAGCGGCATGAGCGGCATCGAGCGCCAACTCAATATCTTCTTTGCCCGAGCGGGCGGCTTTGGTAAATACTTTTCCATCAATAGGGCTACTGTTTTCGAAGTATTCGCCTTTAACGGGTGCTACAAACTTGCCACCTATGAAGTTGTCATAGTGCGATTTAAAGTTAGGTCGTTTCGTTGACATAGATCGTTTGTTTAAGTTTTAAACAATATTAAATCGATTGCGCTGCAAGGGAATAGCACAAATCATTCAAATGATAGCACACCCTGCCGGGGGCCCCGAAAAACGCGTTCGGCTCAGATCCGCCAAAAAAGCCGTACCTTACTGACATGAATGCCTTCCTGAAAAAAGTGATTACGCGCACCATTTTGCGTCAGAAAAAAAACGCCAGCGCCATTCAGGCCTACTCCAGTTATGCCTTTGCCAAGGGCTATCGCGAGTTGCGCGTTGTGCTCAAAAGATCGGTGAAGGATGTTATTCTAATTTCGATCGGGATCTTCTCGGCTGCGTTTGGCTTCAAAGGCTTTTTGCTCACGAATCGCTTTATCGATGGCGGAGCGACCGGCATATCGTTGTTAATTTCCGCACTTACCGAAATTCCGTTGTATCTGTTAATCATCGGGGTGAACATTCCTTTTATTGTGCTGGCCTTCTATGTGGTGGGAAAACAATTCGCCATCAAAACGGCTTTGGCGATTACCGGTCTCTCGTTTGTGTTGGCCACGATTTCATTTCCGAATGTGACGAACGACAATCTATTGGTCGCCATATTCGGTGGATTTTTTCTGGGAGGAGGAATCGGCTTTGCGATACGTGGCGGTGCGGTGATTGATGGTACTGAAGTGTTGGCGATTTACCTGAGCCGGAAGTTCGGCACCACCATTGGCGATATCATTATTGCGATCAACGTGCTCATCTTCGGAGCGGCTGCTCATTTCTTAGGTGTCGAGATTGCGCTCTATTCTATGATTACTTATCTGGCAGCATCAAAGACACTGGATTTTATTGTAGAAGGTATTGAAGAATACATTGGCGTGACGATTGTGTCATCGCACAGCGAAGAAATCCGGCAAATGATTATTCATGTGATGGGCCGTGGTGTGACCGTGTATAGTGGCAAGAGCGGCTACGGCAAGAGGGGTGAGACGCGCGACACTGAAATTATCTACACGGTGATCACACGATTGGAGCTAAGCAAACTCACCACCGAAATTGAAAAAATTGAGCCCAATGCTTTTGTGGTGATGAACCCTGTAAAAGACACCAAGGGAGGGATGATTAAAAGAAGGCCGTTGCATTGAGAGTAAATTATTAAAGCAATGAAAGTATTTGGAATAGTCGTATTGTTTCTTGTATTGTTAAATTGCTCAACACACAAGGAAGATAAAGGTGTCGACACAGATCGTGTTGGGACTATTATGCAACCAAAATCTGATTCCGGTCCTATAAGCGATATCGATTATTTTAACATCCAATCCTACCTGACTCTAGATTCCATTATCCGTGATGATTTAACAATAGTGGACGAAGATTGCGCGATACTCGTTTACCCAACAGAAGAACAATTAGACAGAATGGAGAAAAAATATGGCTCTGATGATTTTTACATCATAGCTGACGATGCCAGTTATTATCAAGGTATGGCGATAGGTCTGCTTGATTCGTTAAAGGTTAAAACAATATCAGCTAAAAAACCTTTCACTCGTTTTGTGGGAACTACTAAGAAATATACCATTCATATCCGCAAAGAAGGATTCCCCGAATGGAACTTATTCTTATTCAAAAAGGATAAAGAACCGGTTGTGATTGGTACGGTAGGATTAAATGCAGAAGTTATTAAGGGTTACTTCAGAAATGGAAGATAACTACTGTTGGATTATTTGATCTTTTCTAATACCAACGCATTTCGTCATAAACCTGAAAATTTATACTGGA
>JAJTHV010000358.1 GCA_021300095.1 Flammeovirgaceae bacterium
GGGGCATGGCCAAGCTGCCCGCATAGCCATCGCTGGCCACCGCGCTTTTCGCTACAAGTCCTCCCCCGCAAGCTACCGATCGCTTATCGGGGTGCGGGCTTTCCGCTTCAACCGTAATAAAGCAATAGAAATTCTATTGCTTATTTTGACGAATGAAAACCTGACGGTACCGTCAGATTTTCATTGTCAAGGTTGAACCCTGACAATCCGAAGGATTCGTCAGTTAATTCAACCAGTACTCTTAATCTATAAAATGGGGTTCAATCGCTTGCCCACGCACGGCACCACATGCATCTGAATCGAACGCACATCACTCGCTCATTTCATTACCTTTGTCACTCAACTACAATTCGTGGAGTCATCCAAAGAGCAACTGAGAAAAACACTGGGCCTGCTGCAACTCGAGCGGCAAGCAGACATGGAGCAATACCACCAAAAAGTATTGCTGCGTCCCTTGCACACCCGTGTCAAAGAAGGAACCACCTGGTACCCCGTGCGACTCGTTAAAGATTACATCGGCACCGGTGAGCGCATCATTATCGAAATCGAACGGCTCACACAAAAAGATCAGCCTCACGCCTTTCAAAGCGGCAAGCTGATCAGCGTGTTTACCAACGCCTACGGCAATGCCGAACAAGAACATCAAAACGGAGTGATCAACTACGTGCGTGATAATCTGATGGTCATCACACTCAATGGCGATGACCTCCCCGATTGGATCGACAGCGGCTCACTCGGCATCAACGTGCTCTTTGACGAGATGAGCTACCGCGAAATGGAATATGCCGTCAAAAAAGTAATCGAAGCCGAAGACAATCGAGTGGCCGAATTGCGCGAACTGCTCTTAGGAAATCAGCCAATTAAAAATCCCCAAACAGAAACCAAGCCTATTCAATTAGAAACACCGGTACTCAACGACAGCCAAGTTCACGCAGCGCACACCATTCTTCAAAGCCACGACATTGCTTTCATTCACGGTCCACCCGGCACGGGCAAAACCACCACGCTGGTCGAAACCATTCGGCACACGGTGAAAAACGAAGGACAGGTTTTAGTGTGCGCACCCAGCAATGCCGCGGTCGATTTGCTGGTGGACAAACTCAGCGAGCGAGGATTGAATGTCCTTCGCATTGGTCACCCGGCACGTGTCACCGAACAATCGCTCAGTAAAACCCTCGATGCACGCATTGCCGAACACGACCACTTTGATGAATTGCGTGCCCTGCGAAAAAAGATGGAGCACACGCGGCAGATGGCCAACAAATTCAAGCGCAACTTCGGCCACTTCGAAAAAGCCGAGCGCAGAATGTTGCGCGAAGAAGCCAAACAACTCAAAGCCGATGCCGACATGCTGGAGTTTTACATCACCAACGACTTACTTCAAAAAAGTGATGTCATTTGCTGCACCCTAGTGGGGTCATCGCACCCCGTGTTGCGCAGCCGCAAATACAAAACAGCATTTATAGACGAAGCCGGACAGGCACTGGAGCCTGCCTGCTGGATACCATTCTTACGTGCCGAGCGCATCATCTTTGCAGGCGATCACATGCAATTGCCGCCAACAGTGAAATCCAACGAAGCAGCGAAAAACGGGCTGGCGGAAACGCTTTTCGAAAAAGGCATTAAAAAGTTTCCGCAAAAAGCTTCCATGTTGCAAGTGCAATATCGTATGCATGAAAACATCATGCAGTTTTCATCGCATTACTTTTACAATAATGAATTGATTGCTCATAGCTCCGTCAAGTCCGAACTACTTCGCCCCGATCAAGAACCTTTAGAGTTTATTGATACAGCCGGTGCAGGCTACAACGAAACACAAGATCCCGAAACCCTCAGCCGATTGAATAAAGACGAAGCTGCCAAACTCATCACCTTCGTTGAAAAATTGGTAGAAGAAATCGGTGTGGAAGAATGGATCATGCAATCCGTCACTTTGGGCATCATCACGCCATACCGCGCGCAAGTCGATTACCTCATTCACTTAGCCGAAAGTTCCGCCTGGCTGGAGCCGCTCAACAAATTGGTCACCATCAACACCGTAGATGCTTTTCAAGGGCAAGAGCGCGATGTGATCGCTATCAGTTTTGTTCGTAGCAATGCGAAAGGTGAAGTAGGTTTTCTGTCCGACATCCGCAGAACAAATGTAGCCATGACACGCGCCCGTAAAAAACTAATCATGATTGGCGACAGCGCCACACTTGGCTCACATCCATTCTACACCCAATTGATCGAATACGTGCAGAGTCACAATTTTTACCGAAGTGTTTTTGAGTATTGATTGAAAGCAGACACTAAGGTCGTGTCGACTCTTAGCTTGGTGATTTAGTAAAAACTTCACTGCCTCCGCTTCACAGCTCCCTTCACCGCCTCAGCCGTCCAAGGATCTTCGGGCCAGTGATGGCGAGGGTAACGCATACGCAATTCTTTGCGCACTTCGTGGTAAGTAGTTTGCCAAAAACTTTTCAGGTCTTGCGTTACCTGCACCGGTTTATAGCCGGGTGAAAGCAAATGCAACATAATCTTCGTTCGCCCTTGATTGACCGTAGGTGTTTCGAGCAATCCAAACATTTCCTGTAGTCGTACTTCTATCACAGGCGATTGTCCATCGTTGAAATAACGCAATGCAATGTTCGATCCGCTTGGCACTTTCAATCGCGATGGAGCGAGTGTATCTAATTGGTTCGACAAATTCCATGGCAATAAACCACTTCGGATGGCATGCATATCCAACTTAAAAAAATCAGCTCGTTTATTTACCTGAGTTAAATACAGTGCCAGCCAATCTTCCGCAGTCTGTAACAAATGCGCATCATCCACCGCTGGCCATTCTTCTTCGGGGCGCCAAATTCGTAAACTCGATACGCGTGCCTGCCAATTGATTTGCTCCTCCTCCCAATTCAAAAGCCGCAAGCCCTCTTGTCGCAAGGCTTCACACAAAACTTCAATTCGCTGTGTTTCTGAAATATTAGAAGTAGGTTTTGAGCTGATCACCAACGTGCCAATTCTTTTTTCCTCAGCCGCCACAATTTGTCCACGCTCAGTATCCCATCGGATGGATTCATTCCTTATGGCATGCTCTTCCGCATCTGCAATATCCAGCGGTGCAGCTAAAAATATTTTCCCTTCTCCTCTGCTGCCTGCATCTAACTGTGCTACGGCCAGCCACCGCTCGCGTAAAAGCGGATCATGATCAGGCAAGCGTACCATGCGGCCGTTTGCCAGTTTGTAGCGTTCCCGCTGTGGCTCCACCTGCTGCGCAATTCGCTCAGGATAAGCCTCCATCAATAACTTACCCACTTCCGCGTCACTCACAATACCATTATCTGCCTCTAACCGAAACATCTTGCGCCAGGCGGTGGCCAAACGCTCAATTCGCTGCAACACGTTTCGATCTGCATTAACGCGTTCTCCTTTTCTCCCTTTGCGAAGTACCTCTAATCGCAAACTTAAATCAGCACCAGAGTCTTTCATCAACGGATCGCGCTCTTCTAACAATGCGGCAACATCAGTCGCTAACTGTTTACCTTTCTGATCGCTGGGTGAAAGTAGCATGTGCGACAAACGCGGATGCGTGGGTAACTTGAGCATTTCTTTACCGCGTTCGGTAATCCGATCATCGCGCAAAGCTCCAAGGTCAATCAATAATTCTTTTGCCTGATTGATGGTGCCTGCAGGCGGAACTGTAATCCACTTTAGTTCATTCACATTTTTTATTCCCCATTGATACAATTCCAAAAGCATGGGTGCGAGGTCAGCTTCCAATACTTCCGGCTGGCGATGAGGCTGAAGATGCGGGTTTGTATTCTCTGCCCACATCCGATAACAAACACCAGGACCTAATCGGCCGGCACGACCGGCTCGTTGATCAGCAGCATCGCGCGTTACGCGAATTGTCTCCAAGCGTGTAAGCCCACTGCGCGGATCATATCGCGGTACACGTGCATTACCCGAATCGACAACCGTTGTGATTCCTTCAATCGTTAAGGATGTTTCTGCTATGGATGTTGCCAACACAATTTTTCGTATGCACTGTGGGTGTGGCATAATCGCCTCCTGTTGTTGCTTTAATGGCAAATCGCCATACAATGGCATAACGGTGGCAGAATTTTGCTGTTGAAGTAATTCACTTGTCTTATGAATTTCTGCCGTACCCGGCAAGAATACCAAAACATCACCGGACTGTTCAGACAATGCTTTACGAACCATTCGCGCAGTAGCTATTGCGATGGAACTGTCTTTATCAGGCGCTTCATACTTTAGCGAAACAGGATATTGCTTTCCAAGGCTTGTGACAATTGGCGCAGAATCCAAAACAGTAGAAATCTTTTCGCCATCCAATGTGGCCGACATAATGAGAATCCGTAAATCTTCGCGAAGTACTTGTTGGCTTTGGTAACAAAGCGCCAATGCCAAGTCAGCCTGTAGGCTTCTTTCATGAAACTCATCGAAGATGACTAAACCCACATCCGACAAAGCGTTGTCGGTTTGAATCATTCGTGTTAGTATTCCTTCTGTTACAACTTCGATTCGAGTGTTTTTACTCACAACATTTTCAAAGCGCACACGATACCCAATGGTTTGACCCAC
>JAJTHV010000087.1 GCA_021300095.1 Flammeovirgaceae bacterium
CGTGAGTTGTCAGCGGCATTGAGCAATCAAGGCTATTGGATGAGTACACAAACCATCGCTTACACTTTAAAGTCCATCGGGCAGTTTGTGAGTTCCGAAAAACGTAATGGTATTTCGTTTACTTACAACCTAGGCGGTCAATCGATCAGTGCTACTTCGCAAGCTCCGCTCACACAAATCAATTTGGATGTAAAAGGTGCGCAGAAAAAACCGATCAGCATTTCCAATACCAGCGGTGGCGGATTGTTTGTGCGTATTATCAATCGCGGCACACCGGCTCGTGGCGCGGAAGAAGCACAACGTTCCAACCTTTCCATGGAAGTGTTGTACACCAGCTCCAAAGGTGGAGTGGTTGACGTAACCAAACTAGAGCAAGGCACGGAGTTTTATGCATGGGTTACGGTTCGAAATCCCGGCTTGCGTGGCAATTACGAAAACATGGCGCTCACACAAGTATTTCCTTCTGGTTGGGAAATCAACAATGTGCGCTTAACCAATGATGAAGGCACCGAGAAGATAGACCGTGGTGATTACCAGGATATTCGTGATGACCGGGTCTATACTTATTTCCGATTGTGGTCGGGCAATCAGCGTACGTTCCGTGTATCACTCACCGCCAGTTACAGCGGAACATTCTACTTGCCGGGTGTGTATTGCGAAGCAATGTATGACAATACAATCAACGCAAAAGACAAGGGACAGGTAGTGGAGGTAATGAAGAGGGTGGTGCAGTAAGGTAATTTTAGCAGGTAGAACCTATACTAATATCTTTAAGAGTGGCTTACGCTGCGAATGATGTTATGAGGTGGAAATCACTTAATGGGATTTTAACGAAAGAAAAGTCAATCATCACTAATGAAAAAGTCACAATTATCCTTCATTATATTCTTCCTTCTGTGCCAAACAACGTATTGCCAGGACTATATTGTGAAAGACTCTACCTATACCAGTGGCACAGTCAAGTTATTGAGTGATGGCTCAATAACTTTTAAAAAACTAAAAAAAGATTTACCGATTACCTATTTGCCAGGCGAGATCAAAGAATTCGGATTTGAAGGAAAAGTATTTGAATCTATAGTAACAAATTCACAAATCAAGTTCAGCGAAAGGATAGCCAACGCACGACCATTAAAAGTGTTTGTGTACCAAAGTCAATTACTGCTGAAGGTCTACGACTCAATCAAAATTGTCGATAAAAATGAACTTCTCAATCAAGTGCAAAAATATTCGGTATGTGATACATATAAACTACCAAAAAAGATACTCTCCAATAATAAGTCAATTGACTATAACCTAACCAAACTAATTAAAGTTTGTAAACCACATAAACTTCTATTTAATCGAACCTTGTTTTCGCTTGGCATTAATCAGATTGACATAAAAGGAGATGGTGGCTTATTAACTACTGAAAGACTTTCAGGTCAGTTTACAAGCCCCTCGCTTGGTTTAGGAAAAGAATTTCCGTTCTACAAACCCAGCAACCTGTTTCTTACAGCTGATTTAAACTTTAATTTACTCTCAGGAAAAGTCAACTCCACCAACAACCCAGCCAAAAAAATTACAGCACACTACATTATTCTTCCTATTGGTTTAAAGTGGATCATCGCTGACTATACGGTAAAAACCTATTTGAAGGGTGCAGTTGTTGCATCGTATTCGAGTATTAGCGCGGATACTGGAGTAACCTCCTCGTCATCGTCTTCCTTGCAATTCGGACTTACTTCCGCTATCGGAATTCAAATTCCAATTCAAAAGATAAATGGGATTCAATTAGAACTAAAATTTATTGACTTGGCCAAGACTTCTTTTCAGGAATATGAACTCGGTATGACAAGCAATTCATTTTCTATAGGCTATTGCTTCTAAATTATACTTGACAAAATACTTCACCATTTATATGCCAGAACAAATGCAATGGAATTAATTTTACCAGTAGTACCTAAGTCACGTAAATCCGATGGGCCATTCATAGCTAAACCCAATTCATACCTTGCATCTAGTCTAATTTGTTTATATCCTACCCCCAGTCCTGAGATGATTCCCGTGTTGAGAGAGCTATTGAACAATTCCACTTTATTTGTAGTTATTGTAGGTACAGTACTAGAAGGTCTTTTTATTTCATCAATCTTTTCAATTTTTTCGCTCAAACTAAAATTCATAAGAAATCCGGCTAAAGCAGAGATTTCAACTTTCCCAACATTTTTACTAACCCTGAAAATAGAATTGAGGCGAAGCATAGAAATATCAGCTTGAGTTGTGTATTTGTCATAATCATCATTTGTAACAAAAACTGTATAGGTTCCTGTACTTTTCAAATAATTATAAATCAATTCATTGCCAATAGTAAATTTCCTCTTGGCATTCATAAAAACTAAGTCAGCAGAAAAACCAATACTTGTAACTGATGAAGTTGAAAAGATTGATCTCACAGGGTAATTTCTCGAAAAATTAGCTCCAGAAAAGGTCAAGCTCGGGTTCGAAAAATAAAGCAAAGGTCCCATTTCAAACTTAAAATTGGTATTCTTGACACGGACGACCACGTTTTCACTGGGGTGGCATTTATAATAAATTTCAAACAGCTTTAATAAACTGTTTTGATCATAACGTGTATATTGAAGATTCCGATTCACATCCATACAATCATTCAAATAACGTACGATTTGTGATAAGTAAGCCTTATTCTCCATTATAACCTTTGTAGCGCTATAACCATGCGTTGTCGCCAAATGATATTGAAAATAGCGTTTATGCTTTAGTAGTTCAAATCGCCCATTCGCCTGAACATAAAAGAAGGGGTGGTCATTCTTTTCTGAATATCGATAAAGGGACTTATTTCCCGCAACCAATTCCTTAAGAAACACTTTTGCCTTTGTAATGGAGAACGAAGCGATCGTATCCATCTTTTCAATCAAGTAGGGGCTTGTTTCAATATCCACTTCAGCAGTCAGATACCTTGTTGAATTAACATCAAAAGAAGCAATATCAGCTATTGTATAAACTTGTACGCGTTCATCTGCGTTCTTTTTAAACTCGATGGAAATTGGCGAAACATCCCATTCACGATTATTAATGTAGCCTTGAATTGTGTCTCCCTGAACTGTCACAATTGATCCATTAACAAAATTAGTTTGAGAATATATGTTTGGTATCCGAAGAAAGGATACTGCGCTTAGACAAATTAAATATTTAAAAAACATAACCCTACTTTAATATAAAGCTCGAAATTTACATGAATCTTTCAACACCCCAAGGTAAATTGAGATTCCAATTGCAAACAATAAAAAAATGAATTTAATAAATGGCTAAAAAAATTCTCCAAATTTTTCTCCTTGTTATCGCAATCGCCTTGCTGGGATTCTTCCTGTTTGCGCCTGCTTATGTCGATAAATCCAGCAATAAAGTGACGATGGCAGGTACTGCCACCAAAAATGATTGGTATGACTCCATACCATTTATTGCGGACTTGCACTGCGATGAATTATTGTGGGATAGGGATTTATTGAAGAAGATCGACTACGGTCACGTGGATGTGCCGCGCATGCAGCAAGCCAACATGGCCTTTCAGGTTTTTACCATTGTCAGCAAAGTACCAGCGGGCATCAACATCGAAAAAAATGATGACAACAGCGATCAAATCGCATTACTCAGCTTTGCACAATTGCGGCCGGTGTCGAATTGGTTCAGCATTAAAGCACGTGCGTTGAACCAATGCCAAACGCTGCATGATTTTGCAAAAGAATCCAACGGACAACTGCGTGTGATTACATCACGCCAAGAATTACAACAATTCATCACCGATCGTAAAACGAATCCCAAGCTCACTTCAGGAATGCTGGGTTTAGAAGGGGCTCAACCATTGGAAGGAAATCTGAACAACTTGCAGGAATTCTATAATGTAGGTGTGCGCTATATCGGTCTGGCACATTTCTACGACAATGAATTTGCCGGCTCTGCACACGGCATGGAAAAAGGCGGGCTTACGCCATTAGGTAAGCAACTCATCAAGAAAATGGATAGTCTGCATATTCTTATTGACTTAGCACATTCATCCCAGCAAACCATCAACGATGTGTTCGCTCTACACGAAGGCCCTGTGTTGGTTTCACACACCGGCATCAAGGGCGTGTGTGACAATCAACGAAATTTATCCGATGAACACTTGCAGGAAATCGGAAGACGAAATGGATTGGTTGGGATTGGCTTGTGGGAAACTGCCGTATGCGGAAAAGATGCCGAAGCTACCGCTAAAAGTATTCGTTATGTGGCTGACAAGATTGGAGTTGATAAAGTAGCGCTGGGCTCCGATTGGGATGGCTCCATCGAAGCGCATTTTGATGTTACCGGTTTACCGCTTTTAGTAAGCGAGTTAGAAAAACTAAAGTTTACCCGCTCTGAAATTGAGCAGATACTGGGTGGCAACGTCCGTGATTTTTTCCTTCGGAATTTACCTCAGTAGAACCATGTTGATATCTTGCTACGTTTTTTACTTATTCCATTCTTCATGAATCGCCTCAACTATTGGTTGGTCCTTGCCCTAGTCATCTCTTCGTGTTCTTCCGGCATTCATCGGTTGTCGGTGGACTTCTCGAAATCGCCTACCCCTCCTCCACCGGATTATTCGCTGACGAAACATTGGGCAGCACTGCCGCAAAAAGCAGATGCAGCCGACAGCACCCCACGAAAAGCCAATCTTCAAAATGAACAAGCATCTGCCGCGGTAGATGTATTTTTCATCTACCCAACCATCTTCACCGAAAAACCCAAAAATCAATTTATCTGGAATGCCGATGTGAATGATGAAGTTCTCAACCGCGATATTCAATTGAGTACAATCATCAACCAGGCAAGCGTATTTAATGGAAGCGCTAAAATCTATGCACCCTATTACCGTCAAGCACACTTATACGCATTTTACACAGCCAACAAGGCAGATGCTAAAAATGCGCTGGGGCTTGCTTACGAAGATGTGAAGGTAGCATTCGAATATTATTTGAAGCATTACAATCAGGGACGCCCGATCATCATTGCCTCGCACAGCCAGGGAAGCTTGCATGGCGTGCGGTTGATTCAAGATTACTTTGATGGAAAAGAATTACAAAAACAATTGGTAGCTGCCTACCTGATTGGTCGCGCAATTCAAGCAGATGTATTTGAACATATTCAACCGGCAACTACGGCAGAGCAAATAGGTGGCTGGGTTACCTGGAATACAGTAGGTCGCAACTATGTGCCCTTCAATTATGACAGTTATTATAAAGGTTCGGTTTGCATCAATCCTTTGCTATGGGATAGTTCTGAAACATATGCATCTCATGAACTTAATAAAGGAGGTGTCGCATTTAAGTTTACTTTCGCACCGCAGTTGGTGGATGCGCAAATTCAGCAAAACATGTTGTGGGTCAATCGCCCGCACATCAAAGGAAGCTGGCTGGTGAAAAACAAAAGCTGGCACAGGGCAGACTATAATTTCTTTTATATGAACATTCGCGAGAATGTGGCGCTGCGTGTAAAGAAGTATTTGGAAAGCAATTCGGCAACTAAGTGAAAACCCGATGGCGAAAATATCGGATCTACATTATTTCTTTGCTGAGTCTTGCACTCATCGCTTTTTACTTTGCGCTTCCCGATCCACTTTTTTCTGATTCGTATTCTACCGTATTGCAAGATCGGGAAGGGCATTTGTTAAGTGCCGCCATCTCAAAAGATGGGCAGTGGCGCTTCCCGGAACAAAAAACAATACCACAAAAATTTACAGATGCCCTTACCCTTTTTGAAGACAAGCGCTTCCGCCAACACATAGGTGTCGATTTTCTTTCGTTGGCCAGAGCCACCCGCCAGAATATCCGAGCCGGAAAAATTGTAAGTGGCGGAAGTACCATCACCATGCAAGTGATTCGGCTTTCGCGCAAAAACAAACCGCGCAGTTTTTTTGAAAAGGCAATTGAAATCGTTTTGGCCGTACGATTGGAGTTGCGCTACTCAAAAGATGAAATCGTATCCTACTATGCATCCCATGCACCGTTC
>JAJTHV010000448.1 GCA_021300095.1 Flammeovirgaceae bacterium
ACATCACTTAAATTAACCATCTATGAAAAAAATCTACCATTCATCACAGCTTTTTTGCTTTGCTCGGTAGCAGTATTTGCTCAAAATCGGGAGATTTCGGGTACTGTAACTGATGCAGAAAATGGCTCGCCCTTACCGGGAGCAAACATAACCATAAAGGGTACCTCAATTGGTACAGCAACGGATGTGGACGGAAAGTACAAACTATCTGTACCGTCCAATGCGAGCGCCTTAGTTGTTTCGTCCATCGGCTACACAACGCAAGAAGTAGCAGTAGGCGTATCGAATGTTATCGATATTAAATTGGCAGCCGCTTCCAGCGAATTGGATGAAGTCATCGTAACCGTTGGACGTGGTTCTCAACGAACGTTAACAGACACACCGCTACCGGTTGATAACTTTACTTCTTCGGAATTAAGAACATCCGGCCAAATTACATTTGATAAAGCCTTGCAATATCGTGTTCCATCCTTTAATACAGTTAACACTCCAGTTAACGATGCAACATCACTTTTTGACCCCTATGAAATCAGAAACCTTGGCCCAAGCAGAACATTGATTTTGATCAACGGAAAACGTAAAAACCTGACCTCACTTGTTTACACACAAACCGGCCCCGGAAGAGGCGAAACGGGTGCTGATCTATCGGCAATTCCAACCGATGCCATCAAACGAGTTGAAATACTACGAGATGGAGCTTCTGCGCAATACGGCTCTGATGCCATAGCAGGTGTAATGAACATCATCTTAAAGGATAACTATGATGCAACTTCGGTTTCATTAACTACCGGCTCAACGGTTAATTATGGGGGCCAAAGTTATGGTGTTAATTACAACAGTGGCGCTAACTTTAATAACAAAGGATTTATTAATTACCACATTTCATTCAATCGCCAGGAAGCTGCTATTCGCAAAGATGCAATAGACGCTTTAAGCGATGCCCGCGACCTCACCAATAACACGCCTACCAGTATTGCACAAGTGCAAAATTACCTGAAGCGCTTCCCGGATGGCAACAACAAAAATGGAACACCAGATAATACTTCGGCAAAATTCTTATTGAATGGAGCAATCCCCGTAGGTGCTAATTCAGAGATATATTTTAATGCAGCATATGTTTATCGCAAATCGGTAAGTAATGCCAACTACCGTCAACCTTATTGGAGAATTGATCACGGTCTATTACACACTACAGATCCGACTCAGCCAGATTATACCGTGGATAGTGAAAGCTATGGCAGTCCGGCAATTCCAGATGACCCTTTGACTCCTGCAGACGAAAGCCAACCTGCCTCTGCTATTTTTACCGAAGTTAATGCCGATAAGCTTGCTGGCCTCTACAGAGGTTACATCGGTTACCAACCTACTTTTGAAGGTGACTTGAGCGATTACAACGGAACATTAGGCTTTAGAAGCCAAGATATCAATGGATGGAAGCAAGATATGAGTATCACCGTGGGTGGAAACAAAATGCTCTTCACGGTTGATAACACGGTGAATCGTTCATTACGCAAAAATAGCCCGGTATCGTTCAAGCCAGGCGGGTTCTCTTTTAATCATATCGTAGGAAATATGGACTTCTCGAAGGCAGTGAGAGATAATGTATTTGTTGCAATTGGATCTGAATTTAGAACCGAATCGTGGGAATTAATTGATGGCGATACTGCATCTTACTCAGGACAAGGAGCGAACTCATTCCCTGGATTTCAAAAGAGAAATGCTATTAAGGCTACTCGTTTCAATATTGGTGCTTACCTCGATGTAACTTGGGACATTACCAAAGATTTCTTGATTGGAGGCACATTCCGTGCAGAAAGATATTCAGACTTTGGCAACGCATCGGTGTTTAAATTGACATCACGTTATAAAATTGGAGAGACGATTACCATTCGCGGATCGTACTCAACAGGTTTCAGAGCACCTACCTTGCATCAACAATATTTATCCCTCAGCCAGGCATCATTCTCAGGTGGCGACATTGTTATTACCGGTTTGGCAAACAACTCGAGCCGTGAAGCCCGGTTGTTGGGTGTTCCTAAGTTAAAGGCAGAGAAATCAACAAACATTTCATTTGGCTTTGGATTTAATCCAATTCGCGATCTTTCTATAACTGCCGATTACTATTCGATCAATATTGAAGATCGAATCGTTTATGGCACAGAGGTGAGCAATGCATTTGTAAATAATATTTCCTTCTTTGTCAATGCAGCTGAAACACAAACTTCCGGATTGGACATTGTTGCGAACTATCGCAATATTAGCTTAGGTGCAAACAAACTAAGTGTGAACTTAGCCGGTAACTACACTTTCAAAAATGAACTGGTTGGAGGTTTTAAAGGCGTAAACAATCGGATTGGCTTGCCAATCTTTAATCAGTCACAAGAGTCGTTATTAACTACCAGCCGCCCTCAATACAAATTTATTCTTGGGGGTGATCTGACCATTGGTAAGTTGTCCATCAATTTGAATAACACACTATTTGGACCAACTAAATTCAATAATGCAGACCTTAGCTCTGATTTAAGAGTTGAATTCTTACCAAAAGTATTGACGGATATTGGACTCTCTTATAACTTCGACAGCCGAACTTCATTGTCAGTGACAGTTCAGAATCTACTCAACGTATTTCCAGAGTACCAGCTAAAAGCAATGAATGCTGCCGGTGAAACTCTCTTGAAAAACCCAGCTGCAGTGAAGGATCAGATTAGCTATATCACATTTAACGGAAGATACCCCGTTTTAACTTACGATGGCTCTCACTTTAGCCAAATGGGAACAACCTATCTCGCTCAATTGTCTTATAAGTTTTAACTCGTTTTCACTACTTACAAAAATGGCTGCCCGTTGGCAGCCATTTTTATTTTCATCCTCTAATTATTTCCTATCTTGACTGGAATTTAACTTTCCCAATGGTCAACTATAATCCCAAAGTCTGGTTCTCACAGGTATTTCATGCCTACTCACGCGCAGTGATGCGCACCCTTACTCCTGTGCTCATTTTTATGACGATTTTTTCAACGGCCTTATGTTACGTCCTTTTGGACATACTGCGTTTTCATGAAAATGACTTTCATACCACGATTAGCATGCACTCCTTGTTGGGTATCGTGCTCGGTCTATTCCTCGTGTTCCGCACCAATTCTGCGTACGATCGCTGGTGGGAAGGTCGCAAACTCTGGGGAAGCTTCGTCAACAACACCCGCAATCTGTCGCTTAAATTAAATGCCTTTCTAAATGAGGATGATCTCGAAAATCGCAAATGGTTTTCGATCATGATCCCCAATCTGGTCATGTCCCTCAAAGAACACTTGCGCCAAGGTGTTAGACCTGAATTTCTGGAAGCCCCAGACGATGAGTTCTTCAAAAAATTGAAGAAAGTACACCATGCTCCCAATTTTCTTTCTGCTCTTTTGTATCAAAAAGTAAATGATCTGTATAAAAAAGGGATAATGTCAGGTGATCAACTGTTTATGGCCGATAAGGAGCTAAAAGAATTCTCAGACATCATAGGCGCCTGCGAGCGTATCAAAAACACACCCATCCCCTATTCGTATACCATGTATATAAAGCAATTTATCTTTATCTACATCATCACACTTCCCTTTGCATTCGTCACAACCTCCGGGTATATCACCGTGCCTATTGTGGTGCTCATTACGTTTGTTTTACTAAGCGTAGAACTAATAGCCGAAGAAATTGAAGATCCATTTGGAAGAGACATCAACGATTTGCCAACCGATGAGTTATCAACTAAAATTAAGGCAAACGTGCGCGAGATTCTCTTAAACGACTAGCGAAATGCCAGAGAAAAAATTACATAGAGTAGAATCATGATCAGCATCACGGCATACATCACTAAGTCTACACGCACGTAATCTTTATACTGACGATACATTTTTACAAGGGACTTCCACATAATCCTGTAAAAATAGCTATTTGTTTTCACCTGCCACTACGCTATTTTTACCGATGGCCTTGCGGATAATTTATTGCCTGACAGTGTCGTTACCTGAATATCCATCTTTCTTGCGTACTTCATGAAATCATTCTCTTCTGCCGTATCCAAAATCTTTCTGTTGCTTGCAGCTTGCTTTTTCGTAGTGCAAAGCCGCGCACAAGAAGCTATCGTCAACGAAAACAATGCGCCTTCACTAAAGTGGTATCAGCTCAACACGACACATTTCCGGATTTTGTATCCACTTGGCTACGAACAACAGGCACAACGTATGGCCAACACCTTAGAATATATCCATGAGCCCGAAGCCAAAACGATGGGTGCCAGCCCTCGTAAAATTTCCATCATCCTTCAAAACCAAAATTCCATTTCCAATGGCTTTGTTTCAATTACTCCCCGTAGGTCGGAGTTCTTTGGAATGCCCTCACAGAATTACAACTTCACCGGCAATAACGACTGGCTGAATCTTTTGGCAACGCACGAGTATCGCCACATCGTGCAATACCAACATGCAACCCGCGGATTTAATCGGCTGGTATATTATGGGTTTGGAAACTTTGGCCTCTCAGCGATGGCATACCTGGGTGCACCTCAATGGTTTTGGGAAGGAGATGCCGTAGCTACCGAAACAGCTTTCACCAACAGCGGCCGCGGCAGAATACCCAACTTTGAATTACTCTTCCGCACCAACCTGATGGAAGGCCGTACCTTCAACTACCATAAGCAATACCTGCGATCCTATAAACACAACATCCCAGATCATTACAAGCTGGGCTATCACATGGTATCCTACCTACGCAGAAAAACCAAAAACCCGGAAGTGTGGGAAAATGTAACACGCAGATCATGGAATACTTCGTTCGTGCCATTCACATTTTCCGTGGCCTTGAAAAAAGAAACCGGGCTGTATGTACGCGATCTCTACAACGAAATGGCTGCTGATCTCAAAAAACAATGGCAGGCGCAATTAGATACTACTCGCATTACCTCTTTTTACACAGTAAATGCACGCACAAACAATGCCTACACCGACTATCGCTTTCCACAAGAAATGGAAGGAGGAAGAATCTTAGTTCAGAAATCCGGAATTGGCGATATCGAGCAACTCGTGCTGTTAGATGGAAATCATGAAACCACCATCTACACACAAGGCGCTATCAACGATGCCGCCATGCTCAGCGCTACCAACAGTCGGGTAGTTTGGAACGAACATCGGTTTGATCCACGCTGGCGCATGAAAACCTATTCTGCTATTGTGGGCTACGATATGGGCAGCAAAACCAAAACCGTGATCGCCAAAAATGGCCGGTATGCTGCGGCTGCTATCTCATCCGATGGATATCAAATTGCCACAGTCGAAACCTCCACCGATTACCAAACCAAACTAGTCGTGCTCGACTACCTCAGTGGCAATCGCGTACTGGAATTTAAAAATCCGGATAACGATTTTATTTCCATGCCCCGGTGGACGCCAGATGGAAAACAGATCGTGGCTCTTAAAACCAATAAAAAAGGAAAAGCACTTGTCTCCTTTATAATTGAAACAAAAGAAGAAAAACTGTTAACCGAATTCAGTGACGAAAACATGGGTCATCCCGTCCCCTTCGGCAAATATGTTCTCTACAACTCACCCATCAGCGGCATCGATAACATTTACGCACTGGATACCGAAACCGGAAAACGCTACCAAATCACCTCCAGCAAATATGGTTCCTACAATCCAAGCCTCAGCCGCGATGGAAAAATCATATACTACAACGAGCAAGGAAAAGATGGGATGGATGTTGTAAAGACTAGTTTCAATCCCAGTGAGTGGAAAGAGTGGAACCTGCGCATCCAACCGTCCGCATTGTTCGCGCATCTGGCCGAGCAGGAAGCTTCACATCATTTCCTAACCGGAATTCCCGATAGCACCTACAAATCCAAACGCTACTCACGATTGAAAGGCATAGTCAATCCATACACGTGGGGAGCTTATGTGAACAACGATTTGACAAGCATCTTTGCCGGCATTACTTCAAGAGATTTGTTAAGCACAACCACCATTAGCGGGGGCTACCAATACGACATTGCAGAACAAACCAGCGCATGGAAGGGAGGCGTCAGTTTCCAAGCCTGGTATCCCATCATCGATTTTTCATTTACACAAAGTGACCGCAAAATAAATGAAGGCGAAATTGAAACTATTTCCTACACAGGCACCAGACCCAATTATACCGAAACAATTAAAACGCAAAACCTCACTTTCAATTGGAGCGAAAAAACCATTGAAGGGGGATTACGAATTCCATTGGTTACAACCTCATCAAAATTCATTAGCAGTGTCAGCTTCGGAAACGCAGTCGGGGTCACACAAGTATCCAATTTTTCAAACTCCATCAATAAGAGCCGAATTATTCCAGCCGTAACAGTCAACGATACCATCCTGTCCTATTATTTCTTCTCCGATCGCATTAACAATGGCAACTTGGTTTATAATCATTTCAGCTTTTCAGCTTACCGCTTGCTGAAACAGAGCAGAAGAGATATCAATAGCAAATGGGGACAAGCTATTTACATGAATGCCTATGGAACCCCCTATGGCGGAAACTACACCGGCAGTCAATTTTCAGTTTATGGAATTGCCTATTTCCCTTCTATCCTATCTTTATTCGACAAAGAGCTATTTAAGCACCACTCTTTATGGGGCTACGCTGGCTATCAAAGCACACAAATTAATTCGTTGCGATATGCCAATCAAAGTGGCACCGAAATACGCGACAATGCCATCTATCAATTCACCAACAGAATCCCGCTACCACGTGGCCACTCACTGCCACGTTTTGCCGACTTCTTTTCTTTCTCGGGAAATTATACAATGCCTGTGTGGTATCCCGATCTAAACATTGGTCCATTGCTAAACATTCAGCGGGTTCGTGTCAATGGTTTTTTTGATTATGGCTATGGTTCCACTCCTCTTTATGGATTATCGCGTACCTACATGTCCACCGGTGCCGAAGTAAAATTCGATATCAACGTCATGCGCCTCTTGCCACAACTCGATATCGGCTTCCGCTATTCCTACGGCATCAAACCTTCCACTACACTCTTCGAAATCCTTATCGGAACGTTCAACTTCTAATCAAAAACCAATAAAATAATAAAACGATTTTGGGGGCGTGGCGA
>JAJTHV010000321.1 GCA_021300095.1 Flammeovirgaceae bacterium
CCATGGTGGCGCACCTGGGCATCGAATTCACGCAGATAGGCGATGATTTTATAGAAGCAAAAATGCCGGTGGATCATCGAACCCATCAGCCGGCTGGTTTGTTACATGGAGGAGCATCGGTAGCGCTGGCCGAAACAATGGGCAGTGTGGGTGCCACTTGTTGCATTGACCCAACGAAGCAACATTGTGTGGGGCTGGAAATCAATGCCAATCACATTAAATCTGTGCGCAACGGGTATGTGATCGGTGTCGCTAGACCGATTCACATCGGAAAGAAAACACAGGTGTGGGAAATTAAGATTACGAACGAACAACTTGAGCTGGTTTGTGTTAGCCGAATAACGATGGCCGTATTAGACAAAAAATAGATGGAGATAGCGGAAGGCAGGCGATTTGTGAATGAGGCAGAAGCCATCCAGAGTATTCTGGCCGATTGCCTGACCGAAGGTGGCGCATTTTCGCTTTGGCGTATGCCGAATACTTCCGAAAGCGTCCTTTTCATCAGTCAGCAGGGTGTAAACGAAGTAGATGAGGTTTCGTTGGAAGATTCAGAGCCGGGCTTTGTGTTTTCTCCTTTTCTGCCTAATCAAAAAAAGATTTTCTTAAAAGCCGATCTGATTTTCAAATTCAAAAACGGAGAAGTCGCGCAGGATGTTGTTCAAGGCAGCAGCGCTTCCTACTCCATTCCCGATCTCACGGTTGAAAAGAAAGTTCGCTATCACATCAAATCAGCCGAAGCCGGTACAGCACACTCCTATCAGGACATCGTGGCCAAAGGCATTGAGGAAATTGAAAAAGGAACGTTCGAAAAAATTGTTCCTTCACGCTACAAAGAAGTGAAGCTACACACACCGCTGGATTGTGTGAATACTTTTCTGACGCTTAGCGCGAAGCATCCGGCCGCTTTTGTATCCGTTTTCTCTTCCGCCCAAACGGGCACCTGGTGCGGAGCCACTCCTGAATTACTGGTGAGTGTGGATCGCGAATCAAAATTCAGAACACATGCCCTTGCGGGAACTCTCCCCTACTCACCTGAAATCAATTTGAAGTCGGTAGCGTGGACGCAAAAAGAAATTGAAGAGCAGGCATTGGTTTGTCGCTACATCATCAACTGTTTTAAAAAGATTCGTGTGCGCGAGTACCAGGAGCACGGACCCAAAACCATTGTAGCCGGAAATGTGATGCACCTGAAAACGGATTACATGGTGGATATGAAGGAAGTCAACTTCCCCCAACTGGGATCGGTGATGTTGAAGTTATTGCATCCTACCTCTGCTGTATGCGGTATGCCGTTAGATGCAGCCATCGCTTTTCTTCAGGCCAACGAAGGCTATGCGCGCGAGTTTTACAGCGGCTATCTCGGACCGGTTAACTTTCAACAGGAAAGTTTTCTCTTTGTGAATTTGCGGTGCATGCAAGTATTGGAAAATGCCGTGCGTTTATATGCCGGTGCCGGTGTCACCATCGACTCCATCCCTGAAAAGGAGTGGGAAGAGACGGAAATGAAAATGAAAAATATGATGGGTGTAATTGAATCTGCATGACACGTCTACAACCCATTTACGATATTGCTCCGCTCTGTGCCGAGCATGGATTAACCGAAGTGATTCTTTGTCCCGGTTCGCGCTGCGCGCCACTCACCGTTGCGTTTGCACGCCATCCTGCCATTACAACTCGAACGATCAGCGATGAACGCAGTGCTGCTTTTATTGCATTGGGAATTGCGCAGCAAAAGCAACAACCTACTATTTTGGTTTGCACTTCGGGTTCGGCCGCTTACAATTTTGCACCTGCTGTAGCAGAAGCGTTTTATCAAGAAGTACCGCTGCTGATTTTTACGGCCGATCGTCCGAAAGAATGGATAGATCAATGGGACGGGCAAACTATTCAGCAAAACGGACTCTTTGGTACGCATGTAAAAAAATCATTTACACTGCCCGAAGATTACGAACACTCGGATTCAGTGTGGTACATTCAACGTGTAATCAACGAAGCCATTCATTTGTCACGCAGTTTTCCACAAGGACCAGTACACATCAATGTACCGTTGCGTGAACCTCTCTATCCTGCCAAAGGAGAGCAGATCAATTACTCTACCCCACACGTCATCACTGAAAAGGAAACGATACCTGCATTATCTCCAGTCGAAAAGGAAGAGATCGTCTCTTCGTTGAAAAAATACACCAAGGTGCTGATAGTAGCGGGACATCAGGAATACAATGATGGTTTACACAAAGTAGCCGATCGGTTTTCAAAGAAGTTTCATGCTCCGATCATAGGAGACGTTATTTCAAACTTCCACGGCTTAGAAAATACCATCCGCTACAGCGAATTAATTGTAGGCAAAGGAAATGCCTCTATCCTATCTTCATTGCAACCGGAGTTGCTGATCACATTTGGTAAATCAGTCATCTCGAAAAGCTTGAAGCTTTATCTGCGTAAGCATAAGGCCATCGAGCATTGGCACATTCAACCTGCCTCACGTGTGCCGGATCCTTTTCAATCAGTGAGTAAAATCATTCGCACCACTCCACGGCAGTTTTTTGACGAATTGGCTACGGATAAGTTGGAATCCGGATTTGCTTCGCAGAAAAAAGGAAACTACTACAGCTTGTGGCAGGCCGAAGAGCACCGGGTGCAGCGGTTACACGAAAACTTTTTCAAGCAAGTCGACTTTCATGAGTTGGGCGTTATTCAGCAATTGATGCACGCCTTGCCGATGCGATGCAGTTTACATTTGTCAAATAGCATGGCCGTGCGTTATGCGAATTTAATTGGCTTAACTGCTCAGCAAAAAGGGGTACATGTTTTTGCGAATCGCGGCACCAGTGGTATTGATGGATGCACCAGCACGGCCGTTGGAAATGCACTCGTATCAGATATACCTACGATCTTGATTACAGGCGATATGGCATTCTTCTATGATCGCAATGCATTCTGGCACAACTATCCTGTTCCGAATCTGCATGTGGTAGTGGTGAACAACCATGGAGGCATCATTTTCGGAATGATCGATGGCCCCAGCCATCTTGCGGAAGCTGAAGAGTATTTTATCACGCAACAAAAACTAACCGCTAAAAATCTGGCCGATGAGTTTGGCTTTGAGTTCACCTTACTGGATTCCGGCAAGAAGACTAAAAATGCACTGAAAGATTTTTTTGAATTTAGCAGCAAAACAAAAATTCTTGAATTGCACAGCGACAAGAAATCAGCACAAGAAGCATACACACAATTTAATTCACAAATCAAAAAAGGATATGACGCTTAAGTACGATTGGAAACCCGTTAAAGAATACCAAGAGATTTTATTTCACAAATACAATGGCATTGCACGCATTAGCATCAACCGGCCGCGTGTACACAATGCGTTCACGCCACTGACGGTTACAGAAATGATTGATGCCATGTATCACTGCCGCGAAGACCAGGAAGTAGGTGTAATTATCCTGACTGGAGAAGGTGGTAAAGCCTTTTGCAGCGGTGGCGACCAGAGTGTGCGCGGTCATGGAGGCTATGTGGGGCAGGACACGGTGCCACGTTTGAACGTGCTTGATCTGCAAAAAATAATTCGCTCTATCTCTAAGCCCGTGATTGCCGCTGTTGCGGGATGGGCCATTGGTGGTGGCCATGTGTTACATGTGGTGTGCGACTTAACGATTGCTGCAGATAACGCACGCTTCGGACAAACCGGTCCGATTGTAGGAAGTTTTGATGGTGGCTTTGGTGCTTCCTATCTGGCGCGTATTGTAGGTCAGAAGAAAGCGCGTGAGATTTGGTATCTCTGCGATCAATACGATGCGGCTAAAGCATTGGAAATGGGTTTGGTGAATAAAGTGGTACCTCTCGATCAGTTGGAAGAAACGTATGTGGCGTGGGCCAACAAAATTTTGAAGAAGAGTCCGCTGGCGATACGCATGCTGAAGTGTGCGTTCAATGCCGAGTTGGACGGTCAGGCAGGTATTCAGGAATTGGCAGGTAATGCTACACTGCTCTATTACCTGAGCGATGAGGCGAAAGAAGGCAAGAATGCGTTCCTCGAAAAGCGTGAACCGGATTTTTCGAAGTTTCCGAAGTTCCCTTAATCAATTTGAAAATGAGTCAATTTGAAGATTTGAAAATCACTCTATTTGAAAATTCGCCAATTTGAAAATTTGAAAATGAGTTAATTCGATGATTCGGTAATTTGTTGATTCGGTAATTTGTTGATTCGATGATTCGTTAATTTGAAAATTAGCTAATTTGAAAATGAGTTAATTCGATGATTCGTTAATTTGTTAATTCGATGATTCGTTAATTTGAAAATTAGTCAATTTGAAGATTTGAAAATCACTCTATTTGAAAATTCGGTAATTCGGTAATTTGCTAATTCGGTAATTTGTTGATTCGATGATTTGATAATACAATGAAGCTTCAAAGAATTTCGATTGCCTTTGTACTTGTTTTAACTGTTGTAACATTTGGTATGACGCAGGAAGTAAGCAGTAAGGCTACATTTATTACTATCCGGTTTAAGCCGCATCAGGACCTGAAAAAGGAATTGATGGAGTTGGCGGTGAAGGAGAAGATAAAAGCCGGATTTATTGCTACCTGTGTGGGCAGTTTGGAACAGGTGAATCTTCGATACGCAAATCAATCTTCCGGTTCTTTACGACAAGGTCATTTTGAAATTGTTTCGCTGGTGGGTACATTCAATGAAACTGCGGCTCATCTGCATTTATCGGTATCTGATAGTTTGGGTGTAACTACCGGTGGACATTTACTTGATGAGAACCGAATCTATACCACCGCTGAAATCGTGATTGGTGTTTTAACCGATGTAGATTTCGATCGGGAGAAAGATTCAACTTACGGATATTTGGAATTGGCTGTGAAAAAGAGAAAGAAGAAATAGCTATTTCATCCTCATTTGAGCAAAATAAGGATGCTCCGGATTAACAACCAGCTCCTGCCGTAAGGGATGAATGAGTACATCCATATCTTCCATAGGAATAGCTCCGAGAAGTGGTTCATTATCTCCCGGCAATACCATCGCGCGGCAAGTACATTGTCTATTTTTGAATCGAACTTCCACTGGTCCGACTACATCATATTCTTCAAGTGAGCCATTCGCCATTTGTGCTTTTCTTCTTTCAATGACCGGAAACTTCAATTGTTCCTGAATCGACTCGTTGATGGCAAGCATATAAGCACCGGAATCGACTAACATATTCACCGTCATTTGCTTTACTTCCTCCTGACCAATGATGTGTCGATTGGCTAAGACTAAATCTTCTCCATTGATTAACAATATAGACGCATACACACCACCCATAGCTTGTATTGATTTAATACATTCCGAATTGCTACTTTTTGTTGTGAAGATAAAATTCAAATTGGAATTCTTCAATAGAATATTTACCCATCTACTCCTTCGTCCAAATGCGGTTGTTGAGGTTGAGGTCTTCTACGATGCCCGTAAAGAACTGAAGCTGTACAAAATACTTTTCCATTTCACTTTGTACTGTTAAAGGACGGAAGATGTTTGCTTCGAAAAGATCATTCTTTGTGGGGATGGCAATAAACACTACCGAGTTATAAAACGCAAACTGCACGTTTCCCAACCGAGAGCGAAGATTCAGCATGCGTTCCATCAATGCGGGTGTCAGGATGTAATGTGCCTCCACGGCATCGGAAGCATAGACCACAAACGCTTTTTCAAAATCGGTATTCTCCATTTTGACCAGCGGGTCGCGTTGGGCATTCATTTTTTGAAAGAAAGTACCCAAACCGCCCAATGATTTTTCGGCTTGATCCGTGAGCACCATGGTGCGTCCTTTGAAATGCTTGTTGAAGTCGGCAACAAAAATTATCCCTTTAAAAAGTGTGACCCATCGCTTAAAATCAGGTGCACCATCATCGCCTTTCAGCTCTTTCTTGCGCTGCGTTTGCACATCCGAAAAGCGAATAGTGGTGCTGCCGATTTTTCCACTCACCAAATCTTCACATAAGTAACGATCACCCGCGGTATCAAAAATAGTGCTTTGAATAAAGTCCGTTACCGAAATACCTGCCTCCGGATGGTATTCTAATTTTTCATCTGCATGCTTAATGATTCTTCGGATGATTTCATTCTTAAACCGGCTTCTAAACTTCTTTGCCCTCGGACGATACCAAAAGAAATAACCCAACACACCGGCAATCGCGATATAAAAGATTGCACCGGAGTATCCACCGGTATAGGTGTATTGTGTGGGGCCATTCGGTCCGAGTTGCGTTTCGCGGACGGTAGACTTGTTGATCATGCCGTAGAGAATGACAAAGATGACAGCGGCAGCACCCGCCATGTAAATCTTCTTTACCATCTCCTTTCGCTCCACATCTAACGCATTCACGATCGAAGTAAGTGTGGTTTGATAAAATGACTGAAACGATTCTGTCGTTTTCATATTGATCAATTACCAAATAAGTTTTTCGCACTGATGTTTTCGCGCTCGGCTTGCGGAATTTCAAACACATTTTTCCGTGTATGACCAAACATACCTGCGAGTATATTGGAGGGAAACTTTTCGATGGCGTTGTTATATTGGGTAACCGCAGAATTATAGGCTCTGCGTGCGGCAGCAATTTGCTCTTCGGCTTCGTTCCAACTGCGTTGTAGCATGGTAAATTGTTCGCTGGACTTTAAATCGGGATAACTTTCTACCGATACCATTACTTTTCGCATCATAGAAGAAAGCTGGTTGTCAATGGCCACTTTCTCTTCGGTGGTTACAGATCCTGAGACCGCTTTGGTGCGAAGTTCCGTTACCTGAATCAGTGTGTCTTTCTCGTGTTTCATGTATACTTTCACTGACTCCACCAAGTTGGGGATGAGGTCGTAGCGTTTTTTGAGCATCGCATCAATACTTCCGAAAGCACTTTCGACTGCACTGCGCGAAGTAATGAGGCCGTTATAAATAAAAATCGGAATCAGAATGACAATGCCAATAATGATCAGAATGGGAATAATAGTTGTAGAGGATATGGGTTAGTGATGTTGAATGAATTTATTTTTTTATAGTTGTAGGTTTGGATTCGATCTTTTTTAGATAAACATTCTCCGCGCGAAATGCACCATCCTTCCATCTGAAATCTGTTAGCAGCTCTTGCCCCATCCCCTCTTCGCCTGTGCTAAAATTCAGTTGAATCAACCCTTCGCTTGATTTCCACGTGCCTTTGGTTACCACTGCTGTGCCATCTTCTTTAAAATACGTCCACGTACCTTTTCCATCGGGGGTCAATACATATTTATCGGACTTGGGTGTTGGCGCCTGACCCTCCACTAACAGATAGTAAGACCCTGCATGCTTTGGCAGGAGATTCACGGTAGGTGCTGCGCGAACCGGCTTCTTCAAATAGTTTCCGCCACGATCTACAAATTTTCCTTCTTTGAAAACGAACTCCGTCATGCGCAATTGCTCCAATACCGGAAAGGTGATTTGCAGCGTCCCTTCATTCGCTTTCCACGTTCCCTGCACAATGATCGGGGTTTTGCCAATTACTCCGTTGTCATCGACTGCAGGAGTTGACCGTGTACATTTTCCATCTGCTTTGAGTGTAATGGTTTCGGTATAGTCCGTTGGTTTTTCTTCATCTGCACCCAGCAAGAGAAAGGTGCCTGCATATTTAGCTACATACACCGGACTGGAAACAAAAATCTTTTGCAGATACGAACTACTTCCTAAAAATATACCAGCGTCCAACTTAAATTCATTTAGAGCAGAAGATCCTACTTCCGCTAATTGAATAGTGCCTTCTGCTCCCTTCCATGTACCAGATTTTTTTACCGGCACTTTTGAAACTTTCCCATCTTCATCCATCACAAAACTTACACTCGTCCATTTACCATCGGCTGTCAAATTAATTTTCTCCGTTGCTGCGTTTGGAGTCTCTTCACCAAAGTTGAGTAAGTAATACGCACCTGCATATTTTTTGAGGAGCGGATTAGTCTGTGCTTGTGACAATGCAGCACTGAAAAAGCAGCACAAAATCCACACAAATGATTTTTTCATACTACACGGTTGTTACTTTAATAATTGCTGCGCAAATGCTTCCACGGTTGCCTGAGGGCTCGGCAAATTGATGGTGAAGGATTGATCGAGTGGCTCACCCGCATAAGTACCTTTCACTTTCATCGATACCATACCGCCATCG
This sequence comes from Flammeovirgaceae bacterium, assembly GCA_021300095.1. GTDB lineage: Bacteria > Bacteroidota > Bacteroidia > Cytophagales > Cyclobacteriaceae > ELB16-189. The sequence goes on from JAJTHV010000321.1 coordinate 8,173, forward strand.
GCTATGCTTAACTTGCTTTCGAAATAGGCGTAGGTGATGGTCACCACGCCCGTGCTGCCCTTTTCAACAATGTACTTCGTTGCTTTGAGTGAGCCACCGGTAATGGCACCTGTACCCTGCACAACTGCTTTGGCAGCTTGCAAACTCTTATCGGCTGTTTCGCGGGCGGTGATTAATCCGGCAATACGAGGATCCAAATCAATCGGTGTTTGATCACAACCTTTTCCTAAAGCTTCCAACACTTTTTCAGAAGCTTTTAACACACCTCTCGCTGTGGCCACCGCTGCCTCTAAACCCACTACTTCCGCTTTCAGCTTGGTAATCTTTGCACCATTTTCAATGGCTTTGGTAGCATCCTTCTCAATTGCCTTTGCTAATTTTTTTATTTTATCTTCTTTGTCATCGATGTCATCTTTCAGGCCATTTACTTTCTTGCGGTCTCTTTTTACATCCGCCTCCGCATCGTTGAACTTCTTACAATCCTTATCGCGCTCGGCTTGCACGATTGCGCGTTGCTTTTCAATCTCCGTATTGAGCGTAGCCACCTCTTGTTGCTTTTGTGTTAGCGTGGTTTGCGCATCTTTAAATGCTTTCTGCGAATTTTTCGTAGCCTTATCGATTTCCGCGGAAGCGATATCACTTATATACTTTTGCAAGTCCGAGTCCATCGTGGCCATCACATTGTAGCCTGCCCCATCTTTCGTGCTGCCTGCGGCAATGCGCAACTTCGCCTGGAACTTATCAAAGATCTTTCCATTCATATACAGGTCAAATCCTTTATCACTCAACATCATATCCGACTCAGCTGTCAACTTTAACACCGTAGCTTTTCCGCTATAGGCAATCTTAGAAGACTTCGGGTCGGTCGTGCTGAGCACCATGTTAAAAAACGGATCGGGCTTGTCCAACGCACCGGTGAAAGAGAAATAAGGAGGAAATACAATGGAAGAAATGCCGGCACCTGCTTTGATTCCGGCTGCTGAAATGCCTACCAACAAGTTGGTATTGTATCCATCAATGGCTGCACTTCCTTTAATTAAAAATCCGGGTTCATAATTTTTCTCCAGCACGGTCACGGTAGTGAGTCCAGGCACAATCGTGAGACGCGCATCGGTTACGCCCATGGAGTTGACCAAGTTGCGTGAATCGTCCGGAACACGAAATGATGGATTGGAGTATTGCACTACTCGCACCAAATCTCTCATCAATATCTGATTGAAACCGGCATCAATCATACACTGTGTCGGATTAGATGGATCGAGCGCGAATGTAACATCACCTGCAAAGGCGGGATTGCGCGGGTCACCCACTTTAATTTTTCCTTTGAATTGCATCGTGGGCATGGGGAGTGGAGTGGTTTTAAAACTCACACCTACGCCAATTCCTAAATCAATCAACTGCACGCCATTGGTTTCGAATGGGCGATCCCACGTGCCTTTCATAATTCCTTCAATGCTCAATTCAGCATTGGTGATGTTGACGGCAACACGTGTCGTGAAACTTAGTGTTCTGTTTTTCTCTGCCTTCACATCCAACGTTCCACCAAGGCTCACCTCAAAATTGACTGGATTGGGTGCGATGGTGAAGTTGACATTCTTTAAAATCGTGGTCTGCTTTGCGTCAAATGGAATGTTGGTATCCAGCGAAGCCATCAATTTCATTTCGCCCGGATTGTTGCTGACGGTGGCGCGCAACAACAACTGACTTTTGCCAATCAGTTTCTCCACTTCTTTGGACATGGCGGAGATATCGTAGAGCGAGAGGAGCGTAAGTCCGCGGGTAACATCTGTTTCTTGTCCTAACTTTTTAAATAAGGCAAGTCTTGTTTTTTGAGTAGACGATGCCAACACAATCGCGGTATTCTTTAAGCCTACATTATCGAGGACACCGAGATTGGGATCGATGCGTTTGAACGAAAAATCGGAAGGTGGTGAAACACCGACCATAAACTCGGCAGGCGTTTTGGAAGCATTGATAAAAAATTCTACCTGACCGAAATCTGACGTGGTGTTGAGGGACAATGTTTTGGCGAATGGTGCCATGGAGATGGTGCCCTTCGACATCGAGAGATTCCAAAAGGGCATCTGGCCACTCGGGAGCCTTATTCATGCCGATGCTACTCAATACATTGCCCAAGCTCAGATTACTAATATCGCCCGACAACACACAATCATTGGGGTTACTCGACAAGGTGGCTCCTACTTTGATGGAGGCATCGCCAATTTTAAAATCGCTCTTGAGTGTAGAAGAAATGGAAACGGTACCGAGGGGATTATTCAAGTTAAAATCAACAGCTATATTCTTAGCAGCAATACCAGCTACGGGGTTCCAGTCTTGCTGGGCCGCAAAATGAATACCTACAGTGCTGATGGTGTTTTGTGCCAGCTCCACATAGAGTGATTGAAGACTGACTACCTTTTGTATCTCCTGGGGCATCCAGTTGACAATATTTTGTTTGGCTAACTTCTGTTGCGCATCGTTCGGAAGTTTGCTGCCGGCTGGAAACTGCAATTCGAAACGAGCCATCACATCTGCGGAAGCGAACGTGGCGACCAGCGTAACGCTATTCATCTGAAAGAATGTAGCATTGCCGCTGATGCGAAAGCCGTTGCCTTTGGCTTCACTCTTTAGATCGGAGAATACATAATCCTGATTTTCCTGAAAGAGCGGAGCCAATGCTGTTTTCATTTTAGTGATCACTTCTTCTGAAGGAGGTCCATTCTGAGCCCCCAGAAAGAAGGGGCTTGAAAGTGCTACTAATAGAATTAGCACCGGTCTGAAAAGATTCATACAGGGAGGTTTAGGTGTTTGGGTATGAACAAGATACGCTTTTTTGGTAATTGTGCAGCAATCGTGCCAAAGAATTATGGGCATCAAATCCTAATCCGTGGTTTGCGTTCTCACCATGTTGGCGTGAGGGAAAACTCAAACTGACCTGAACTTAAAATCAATTTCGCATCAACACCAACCATGCTTTCTCTACATCACCGGACTGTAGAAACTGTTTTGCTTGTTGATGGGATGCTTCTTCGCTCAGGTTTGTGAATTGCGGATGCTCGCTTTTGAATTGCACAATGGCTTCGGCAGATGGAAGTTTTTCACTATTGCCGAGCATGCCTAGATCATTGCCGGAAAGTATTTTGCTGGTGCGAATTTCTGTTGGTAACGCATCGATGCCTAGACCCACTTTCTCGTTTGGCTTCGGAACGGTGAAGATAGCATCTCCACTGGCGCGGCTATAATAATCATTTCCCATCCGCGCTACGGCATTCAGTAATTGCGGATCGATTCTTCCTTCGCTATCGAGAATGGAATCGTTGATATGGATTAACTGCACTTCGCATATAACCAAATTTCCTGCTCCTCCTTCGTTGCCGAGTGGTATCACTTGATTGACCTTACATTCAAACGAAACATGGGACTCTCCTACGCATGGTGGTTTTACTACTGTTGATTTTACTTCGGTCAAACCTGCCTTGATAAACTCATTCACTCCTTTCGGGAAATCGCAACTGGCCAACGACACTTGTTGCACCATGTCGTAGTGGATCATATTGATTACCACTTCGGGTACTTCTAACACATTTTCTAAAGTATGTTTGGTGGTGTTGTTGCGCGCTCTCCGCGAAGGCGAAAACACAAGAATAGGTGGGTTGAGGCTGAAGAGATTAAAGAAACTAAACGGACTCAAATTCACGTTGCCTTGTTGATCTACAGAACTCACTAAGGCAATCGGCCGTGGCGCAACTGTACCTTGCAAGTAGCTGACTAATTTAGGAAGCGGTATTTCTTTTGGGTTGATGATCATACACGAATCTACACCTTGATCTTTCGGGCTTTTACAAATTTAATCTTACCGTTCTTCTCAAAAACTAACTTTTCGTCTTTTAACGACTTCTCCTTTACCAGTCTTTTAAAAGCTAGTTTCAGCCCTTTTGAAACACTTTTGTTGATTAAGCTTTGCCTCTTCGATATTGATTCTTTATTCTGCTCCATCTTTATTCATCAAAGACTTTCACATCCTTACTTCTAGTGCCTGAAGCTATTTGTTGCTTCGCCTCATCTCAGTTATCAAAGATAGTCCAATGACAACTAAGGGCATATAAATTTCTATAAGATTTCTTTAGTCCTCGATCGTATCTTCCTGATTGTTTCAATTTGAATATTATGTCCACCTGACTGAACTCTTTCTTTTATATTGATTAAAGCTCCAAAGGAGCATCCTGTTTATAGAAAATCAATCGGCTTCATTGGCTCCGTAGGAGCAGCCTGACTAACACATCGTTTTCAGGTGACTCCTCCGGAGTCCAACGCATATTCTTAAACTAAATTCTATAGACAGGCAGCCCCGATGGGGCAAGCGTATTGTACTAAACCGCAGCAATGATTTTCCCCTTACATTCTCCAAAGCCAATACGCACTCCGTCCTTCTCGCAGTAGCCGAGCATGTATTGAACAAAGCTCCGAAGGAGCATCCTGTTTATAGAAACTCAATCTGACTTAATTGGCTCCGTAGGAGCCACCTGACTAGCACATCGTTTTAAGGAGACTCCTCTGGAGTCCAACGCATATTCTTAAACTAAATCCTATAGACAGGAAGCCCCGATGGGGCATCCGTAGGCATATTAAACCGCAGCTATGATCTTACCCTTACATTCTCCAAAGCCTATGCGCACACCTTCTTTCTCGCAGTGGCCGCGCATGATGACGGTGTCGCCATCTTCTATAAATTTGCGCTCAGCACCATCATTTAAATGCAAAGGTCGTTGGCCATTCCACGTCAGTTCCAGCAAAGAACCAAATGATCCGGGCGAAGGGCCGCTGATCGTTCCTGAAGCATACAAATCTCCAACTTCAATATTGCAGCCATTCACCGTATGGTGCGCCAACTGCTGACACACATTCCAATACATGTACTTAAAGTTCGAGCGGCTCACGACTGTCTCGCTTCCTTTCTCCGGCTGCATCGCCACCTCTAAGGTGATGTCGAAGTTGCGATCGCCTTCGGTAGCTAAATAGGGCAATACATGCGGGAACTGCTCCGGACCTTTCATACGAAACGGTTCAAGCGCATCGAGTGTCACAATCCACGGTGAGATGGTGGAACCGAAATTCTTCCCCAGAAATGGGCCCAAGGGAACATACTCCCAATTTTGAATATCACGTGCACTCCAATCGTTGAACAAGACAAATCCGAAGATATGATCTTCTGCTGCTTTCGCGGAAACGCTGGTGCCCAACTTGGTATCAGTGCAGGTGATGAACGCCATCTCTAATTCAAAGTCCATTTTCTTCGAAGGACAAAACAACGGCAACTCTGCATCGGGTGGTTTGATTTGCCCTTTCGGGCGATGGATGGGTGTGCCCGAAACAACAATGCTCGAAGCACGACCATGATACCCTACCGGCAAGTGTTTCCAGTTAGGCAACAACGCATTCTTCGGATCGCGGAAGAGTGTGCCCACATTGGTGGCGTGCTCTTCGCTGCTATAGAAGTCGGTGTAGTTAGGTATGCGCACCGGCATCTGCATTTGTACTTCTTCCATCGGAATGAGCGCCAACTCGCGTGCGGCTACGTTGTCTTTCAATTCATCGTTGTCGTGTTGCAGTAATTCGGACACGCGCTCACGCACCATTCTCGTCTTCGTGCGACCTAACGCCATGAAGTCGTTTAAGAACGGCTGGTTAAATATGCCTGCGGGCAAACCGAGTCCATCGAAGAAACCATTTTCGTGCAAGTAGACAAGATCGAGCACATGCTTTCCGATGGCCACGCCCGCTACGGAGGTGAGATACCGTGTTTTGAATATCCCGAAAGGTAAATTTTGAATGGGGAAGTCGGAATGTGCGGGTACTTCTACCCACGACTTCAACCGGGGATTGTTTGCGTGAATTGTTTCCATAGTATAACAAATTCAAAATTAGTCAAATACCTTCACAGATGTTGCTTTACAGGTGTGTATCTGATATTTTTGACCGATGCACTTTCCGGAAGCTTTTGTCAACAGAATGCAATCTGCGCTGCCGGATCAATGGCCTGCCCTGCAAGCGGCTCATGCGCAGCCTTCGCCTGTTAGTATTCGTGCCAATCCGCGAAAGCGATACCAACCTGCATTTACCAAAATACCCTGGACGACTCACGGCTATTATTTGCCGGAACGCCCTGTTTTTACTTTAGATCCTCTGCTGCATGCGGGCGCTTATTATGTGCAAGAGGCAAGTTCGATGTTGATTGAGCAAGCATTTACACAAGCTACTGATGCCACCGGTTCGTTGCGTGTGCTGGACTTATGTGCGGCCCCCGGAGGGAAGTCTACCCACCTGTTGAGTTTGATGAATGAACAATCATTGCTGGTGAGCAATGAAGTGATTCGCTCGCGCGCTTCCATCTTGTCGGAGAATGTACAAAAGTGGGGACATGTGAATGTGGTGGTGAGCAACAACGACCCTAAAGACTTTGAGCGACTGAGTGGCTACTTTGATGTGATGGTGGTAGACGCTCCTTGTTCAGGGGAAGGGCTTTTCCGCAAAGATCCACATGCAATGCAGGAGTGGTCGGAGAACAATGTGACGCTTTGTTCGCAACGGCAACAGCGCATCTTGGCGGATGTATGGCCTGCGTTGAAAGAGAATGGTTTACTCATTTACTCCACCTGTACATACAACGACATTGAAAATGAAGGCAACCTGAAGTGGCTGGCCGAAAATAAAGAAGTGGAATTTGTTTCTCATACGATGGATGCAAAGTGGGGCGTGACCAAGTCGGTGGTGGGAAACATGGTGGGGTATCATTGTTATCCACATCTTGTACAAGGCGAGGGATTTTTTATGGCGGTGGTGCGCAAGCGCGAGGCTACTACCCCACCCGTGTTTCGCACGAAGAACGTGTTGCCTTTGTTGGCGAAGAAGACCGCGGAACAACTGAACCATTGGTTGCAACATCCGCATCTGTTGATTCAATTGAATGAATTGATTGTGGCGTTGCCGGAGGAGTTTGCTACCGAAATCAATTGGCTGACTCAGCAGTTGAATGTGCTCACGAAAGGAACGGCACTTGCTACGATGAAGCACGACAAGTTTATTCCCGAACATGCGGCTGCGCTTTCCATCGAATTGCAAACGGATCAATTTATTCAACTCGATGTATCGCTGGAGGAAGCGCTCGCTTATTTGCGTAAGGAGACACCTTTGCTCGGTGAAGGCCGCAAAGGTTTTGCGTTGGTGACGTATCAAAAGACGCCACTGGGCTGGGTGAATCTGCTCGGCAACCGCCTCAACAACTTGTATCCCGCGAATTGGAGAGTGAGGATGGCGGGCAGTTAAGCGTTAATGCTTATTCGTTAATCGGTAAAATGACCGATAACGGTTTCGGTTTTTTTATCATTGTTTGCCTCAAAGGTCATAAGTAAAGTGTATTGCTTTTAGTTCAGAGCTAAATTTGGTCTTTCTATAAAAATTCACTGCGTAAATGTCGTCACTTTCCGCTTCTACATAAGCATCTTCAAAGTCATTCTTTTTGCAGAAATTACACGCTGTGGCTATGAGTGCTTTGCCTAATCCTTGTCCTTGGTAGTCGTGGCTAACTCCCACGTCATAAATATATGCAATCGGTTTTGTGCCATAGTATCTATGCAGTACATAAATTGTAAGTCCGCCTACCACTTTACTATTAGTCATTACAACAAACACAAAAAAGTCAGGGTTAGATAGCAATTTTCCTAAATGCTCGTCATTAGCAATAGGCTCATCATTTTCAAAAACCTCTTTGAAAATTTCTATTAAAGATTTGAAGTCTGTTAAACTGTCTGAATTAAGTTTTTTTATTTCCATTTCCTTCTCTGTTCTTGGTCGGCTTTATATTTTTGTAGGTCTTCTTACAATGACCACCAACATTAGCATATGCGCATGTTTTCCAAAAAACTTGCGCTTATTTCTCTTATAGTCGATTGCTCTTTGTTATACCAAATCTCGTTCTTCCCTCCCACACCTCCAAAAAAAGTCTTGTCATAAAATCTTAACAAAACGCGTATTGGGAACTAGGACTTGGAGTTGGGGCTTAGGACTTGGGACTTGGAGTTTTGTGTTGCAAGACGTTTTTACTTAACCCTATTTCGTCAGAAAAAAGAAACATAAATTTGTGGTTTGAACGCTAAAAAAAGGAGTCTTCTGTTGCCTGATCTATCGGGCATGATGGGACTCACTCTTTGTATCTATATAATCTCCATAAATTAAAAACGTGC
>JAJTHV010000023.1 GCA_021300095.1 Flammeovirgaceae bacterium
TATCCGCCTTTGTCCATCTTAAATTTTGTGACTGCACCATATACAGCACATTTGTTAGCACACATACGTCCAGCACTACCGGAAACTTTTTTCCAAACCAACTGGAATAGAAGTGAAACGATTGGTAGTTTTTATCAACGCTTCTACTTTTTTTTCCGTTGTGTGTATAACTCTGCATGATCATGTGAATACGTGCAATGGAGCTCGAATCATTTGCAAGAGCCAGCATAGATAGGGCTGTCACATCCAAATCGTCTGGTGGTGCATAGTCACTGTGAAACACATTCACCCACCAGCCGTACGGGAATGCGTAGGCGCTATCGGTTCGCCAGAAATTATAAGTTCCCCGGCCTTTTCTATTGGCAAATTTATGAAATGGCACTCGCGCACGTTGAATAATGCTATCTACAACTGCTTTGTGATGCCGTAAGGATGGTTCAAGGTTTTGAAGCGTAACAATAAGTAGATCATTAAAAAAAATATTGTTGTTGATTTTAGCCTCACTCATGATTGGCTTGCGTGCCACATACGATGGAATGATCCCTTCAAGTAGCAATGGTCGCTGAAGTTTTTGAAGTTCGAATATGCGTTGTACTAAGTCAGCCTCTTGAATAGGTTGGGAACTGGCGGCATACGCGATGCACCAAAAACAAACTAACCACCGCCACTTCATTGACATTTAAACAGGATTGTAACTGATGATCATTACTTCACAACCCCCAACTCTTTCCCTACCTCGGTAAATGCACGAATTGCTTTATCCAAATGATGCCTTTCATGCCCTGCAGAAATCTGTACGCGGATGCGTGCTTTTCCTTTCGCCACTACCGGATAGAAAAATCCAATCACATAAATGCCTTTCTCCAACAACTTCTCAGCAAATTTTTGCGCTAAAGGTGCTTCATATAACATAATCGGCACAATGGGGTGTACTCCTGGTTTGATATCAAATCCGGCTTTGGTCATCTCCTCACGGAAATATTTTGTGTTCGATTCTAGTTTATCGCGTAAAGCTGTGGTCTCAGACAACATATTAAAAACTTCAATCGAAGCCCCTACTATAGAAGGAGCCAAGGTGTTTGAAAACAAATAAGGTCTTGAGCGCTGGCGCAGCATCTCGATGATTTCTTTTTTACCGGATGTAAATCCGCCTGATGCACCGCCCAGTGCTTTTCCAAGTGTGCCGGTGATAATGTCCACACGATTCAACACGCCACAATGTTCGGGCACTCCACGACCCGTTTTACCGATGAAACCCATGGAGTGACATTCGTCTGTCATCACCAATGCTTCGAATTGATCCGCCAGGTCGCAGATTTTATCCATTTGTGCGATCGTTCCATCCATCGAAAAAGCGCCATCCGTTACGATGATGATTTGGTTGGCACCGGCTTTTCGCGCGTCTTCCAACTGTGTTTTGAGATCAGCCATGTCGTTGTGCTTGTAGCGATAGCGCATAGCCTTGCAAAGGCGCACCCCATCAATGATGGAAGCGTGATTCAATTCATCTGAAATGATGGCATCCTTTTCACCGAACAGTGGCTCGAACACACCTCCGTTCGCATCAAATGCGGCTGCGTATAAAATCGTATCTTCCGTGCCTAAAAATTCGGAAATCTTCTTTTCTAATTCTTTATGAATATCCTGCGTGCCGCAGATAAATCGCACGGATGACATGCCAAAGCCGTGTGTGTCAATTGCCTTTTTGGCTGCCTCGATTACCCGTGGATGCGATGAAAGTCCTAAATAATTGTTAGCGCAAAAGTTTACAACCTCTTTACCATCAGCCGTTTTGATGTCAGCCGCTTGTGGGGTAGTAATGATCCGTTCTTTTTTGAACAATCCTGCTTCCTGAATGGTGGCTAATTCTTTTTCCAATACGGGTTGAAGTCTTTTATACATGTCTATTTTTTTTAATGAAGGCACAAATCTACAAATCGTAGGCCGTAATTCGTACATCGTAAATTTCCCTAACTTCGCCCCGCATTCGGTTTAAATATGAAAAAAACGAAGGTTTTATTGATTGGCGCTGGCGGGCAATTGGGTTCTGAACTCACACAAGGTTTGTGGCGCATTTACGGCCAGGAAAATGTCATTGCTTCAGATATCAAAGATGCGCAAGGCATTTTAAAAGAAGGGCCTTACGAGAAGTTTGATGTGATGCAGCGCGACAAACTATTTGAGTTGCTCAAAAAAAACGAAATCACCCAAGTATATCATTTGGCTGCGTTGTTATCCGCCACAGGCGAAAAAGACCCTCGCTGGGCTTGGAAATTGAATATGGAGAGTTTGCTTTTTGTGTTGGAGGCAGCGCATGAATTGAAATTGCATAAAGTTTATTGGCCCAGTTCCATTGCCGCTTTTGGCCCAACTACACCCAAGCAAAATACACCACAGGATACCATCATGGATCCCACCACGGTTTATGGTATCACCAAGTTGGCGGGCGAGTTGTGGTGCGAATATTATTTTCGCAGATATGGTGTGGATGTCAGAAGCTTGCGCTACCCCGGATTAATCGGTTATAAAACACCACCCGGTGGCGGTACGACCGACTATGCCGTGGATATTTATTTCAAGGCGTTGAAAGAAAAAAAGTATGAGTGTTTTTTAGCGCCCGATACCTATTTGCCCATGATGTACATGGATGATGCGGTGAAGGCCACCATCGACCTGATGGAAGCACCGGCAGAAAAAGTGAAAGTGCGCACCAGCTATAATATTGGAGCGATGAGTTTTTGCCCCGCGCAGGTTGCCTCGACAATTAAGAAGCACATTCCCGATTTTTCGATAACCTACAAACCCGATTTCCGGCAAGCAATTGCAGACTCATGGCCCAAGTCGATTGACGATGCCACTGCCAGACAGGACTGGGGTTGGAAGCATCAATTTGGATTGGAGGAGATGACAGACGAGATACTAAAGTGCTTACAGGCAAATCCCGAGTATCTAAATTAGATCGATGTTTTTTCTGACCTTACTTTAATTGCATATCCTAGATAATTTGGTACATGTCTAAATTGAAAAAACTAGCCGGTGAAACCGTTTTGTACGGATTCGGGAGCATTTTTCCCCGGATGATTAGTTTTTTTCTGATTACACTTCACACCAACACCTTCAGCACTTCTGAGTATGGGATTTTTACCAAGTTGATGGCGTTTGTTGCCTTTATCAATGTGGTTTTTATGTTTGGCATGGAAACAGCGTTTTTCAGGTTTTCCTCCAAACCAGATGCCGATAAGAAACAGATTTTTAATCTGACCCAAACTTGTGTTTTTTTAGTGAGCGTGCCGATATCCGTGCTTTTCATAGTTTTTTCTCAGCCAATTGCTGCTTCGTTAGGTGTGGCAAAGCATCCGGAATTTATTGTTTGGCTTACATTGATTATGTTGACAGATGCAGTTGTCGCTATTCCATTTGCTCAATTGCGACTGCAAAAGAAAGCCATGCAATTCGCACTCTTCAAAATTGTGAATGTGGTGGTGTTGGTGGGGCTTAATTATTATTTCCTAAAGTTTAATTATAACCCATCGATCAATGTCGGCTACGTTTTTTTAGCCAACCTCATAGCCAACGCGCTGTTCATTTTGTTTTTCTTGCCGGCCCTTTTGCAATGGCGTCCCGCTTACGACAAAACAATTTCTCCGACAATGTTGCAATATGCTTATCCGGTAATGCTCACGGGTGTAGCCGGAATGACCAATGAAATGTTTTCGCGACTTACCTTAGAGTGGTGGCTTCCAAATGACTTTTATAAAAATACAACCAAGGAGGAGGCACTGGGTATATTCGGGGCATGTTATAAGTTTGCCGTGCTGATGAATTTAGGTATTCAGGCTTTTCGCTACGCAGCTGAACCTTTCTTTTTTTCAAATGCGGCCGACAAAAACTCTCCCGCGCTCTTTGCTAAAGTGAACCATTATTTTGTGGTAGCCGGTTGTATTGTACTACTTGGAATTAGTTTAAACCTTGAAATACTCCAATATTTTATCGGCACCGACTTTCGTGCGGGCATGCAAATCGTACCCATTTTATTGATGGCTTACCTGATGCTGGGTGTCTATTATAACTTCAGTGTGTGGTTCAAACTCACCGACAAAACGTACTTCGGCACTATCATTACAGTGGGTGGAGCCATCATTACCATACTGGGCAATTACTTTTTAATTCCTTCCATGGGGTACACAGGCAGCAGTTGGGCGGCCCTTTTGTGTTATGCTTTTATGGTAGTTGTGTGTTACTACTTCGGTCAAAAGTATTTTCCAATTCCGTATCAGATCTATAAAATGATAAGCTATCTGGTCATTACCTTCATTATAGCCATCGTTGTCAATTCGATGAAAATAGATCATTTCTGGATCTCTCTGGGTTTTCATTGGCTGGTGTTGGTGGCCTACCTGGGAGTGATTTATTGGATTGAGCGTCCCGGTTGGAATAAGGTAGTTTAGGCTTATTTTACCTTCTTGAATACCCAAAAAATCGATTAATTTTACAGATTCAAATTATCGGTAAACAAAGGTGCGCTTCATTTCTTTTATCCTGTTATTGTTTTTGCTGTTCGTGGCTGATTTTAGCGCATTGGCGCAGCGCGAAAGACGTAAAAAAGGGGGTGAGCCGCCATCAAAAGCGATGCGCGCCAGCGAGACCGAGGCTGCTTTTACGGAAGGGGAAAAATACTTTATTCTCGAAGATTATTCCAAAGCGCTGCTTTATTTTTTGAGGGCCTATGAGATCGACTCAGAGAATGCTGCAATCGCGTATAAGATTGCCGAAGTATTAATGAAAAGCAACAAAGACGAAGACTTGGTACGAGCGACTTCTTACATTGAACAAGCCTTGCGTCTCGAAAAAAAGAATAAATACTATTACCTATTAGCTTCTAACATCTACAATAGCCAAGGTTTGTTTTCAAAGTCGGCTGTTGTGTTGGAGACCATGATAAAAGAAGTGCCCCAAACGGAAGATTATCTCTACGAGCTGGCGAGTATTTATCTGTTCGATAAAAAGGAAGCCGAAGCTTTGCGGGTATACAATCGTGCCGAAAGTAGCTTAGGGATCAATGAAATTTCTTCCCTTCAAAAGCAACGAATTTTTTTAGACCAGGGAAAGTTGGACGAGGCGATCAAAGAAGGCGAAAAATTAATTGAGGCATTTCCGGAAGAAGAGCGTTATGTACTGGCCTTGGCAGAGACACTTTCACAAAACAAACAAACGGCTCGTGCAATTATCTATATCGAGAAGTATCTGAAAGAAAATCCATCGTCATCAGCCGGAAAAATGTTACTGGGTGGACTTTATCGCGACAGCGGCAATGAAGAAAAGTCAAGGTCTTTAGTTCGTGAACTTTTCAACGACCCGAAAGCAACTCTGAACAGCAAGTTGATAATGTTAGGCACCTACAATGCCACGCTTGCCCAAGCCCGAGCTACCGGAAAAGCTGATACCAATCTGGAAACTTTTGTTGTTGAACTGTATGCTAAACTCGAGGAAACCAATCCATCCGATGCAAATGTTCAACTGGCCGGAGGTGATTTGTTTATGTCGCTGGAAAAGCAACGCGAAGCGAAGGAAAGATATTTGAAGTCGATTCGTCTAGGCACGACTAGCTTTGAGGCATGGCAGAACTTACTTTATCTGGAGACACAGGAAAAGCAATACGACAGCGTAATTATGCATGCCGAAGAGGCTCTCGAAGTTTTCCCCAATCAATCGAATGTATATTATTTCAACGGCTATGCGCATTTGCGAAAGCGCGATTACCGAAATGCAACTCAGCTGCTTGAGCAAGCCAAGCGACTTTCAAAAAGTAATGAACAGCAAGTAGCAGAGATCAACAGTATGTTAGGCGATGCCTACCAGGCAATGAAAGAATACGAAAAGTCTTCCAGAGCCTATGATGAGGCATTGGAATTTAACCCGATGAATGATATTGTATTGAATAATTACAGTTACTATTTGTCATTGCGTAAAGCTGACTTGGAGAAGGCTGAAAAAATGTCATCGCTTTTAGTAAAAAATCACCCGGATAACATTTCTTATCTCGATACCTATGCGTGGGTTTTGTATAATCGGGAGAAATACAAAGAAGCCAAAAAGGTGATGGAGCGAGCATTGTCTTTGGATAATCCTTCTGCCATCAACTTTGAACACTATGGTGATATTTTGTTTCAGTTGGGCGATGTGGATGAGGCCGTTGAACAATGGCGCAAAGCGAAAGCGATGGGAAGCCTGAATCAGGAAATTGACAAGAAGATTGCTAATCGAAAAATACTTTAATGAACAAACACTCTAGATTTCTTTTCTATTTAAAGAGCCAAACCTGGGTTGTTTTTTGCGCTGCTCTTTTATTAATGAGTTGCAGCAAAAAGGCAATTCCTACGTTGCCACTTCCTCCCAAGTCAATCGATATTCAGGAAATTGATTTTGAATATTTTCATGGCAAAGCCAGGTTGAATTTCAAAGACAATACCAAAGAACGTGAAGTGAAAGCCAATATCCGCATTCGCAAAGACAGCGTGATCTGGATGACCTTTTCGGTGATCGGTGTACAAGGTGGTAAAGCATTAATCAACAAAGATTCCATCACCATCGTCAGTACTGTCAACAAGGAGTATTACGTTTATTCGTATGAAGAGCTTTCGAAGCGCTTCAATTTCAAGATAGATTTTTATGTGATTCAGGCGGCTATGTTAGGAAACCTCATCATTCCCAAGCAAACCATTGATGACATTCAGGAGGAAGAAAAATTTAATCGAATGTTGCAAAGTCAGGGAACCGTTGGGATTAAAAACTATATCAACAAAGAAACCAAAAAATTAGAGATGGTTGAGTTGAGCGAATCCGGTACGGGTAATCAACTAAAGCTCGACTATTCAGATTTTCAACCTGTGGGCGAAAAGTTGTTTCCTTACAAAGGCGTGATTGATGTATTGTACAAATCAGCGAAAGGGCTGGTCAATAACACCATTGTATTTGAGTATAGCAAAGCCGAAGTAGGTGATCGTGAACTACGTTTTCCGTTTAATATTCCCAAGCGATATGATCGCAGGTAGGCCAATCATTTTTTTCGTTGTACTTCTCTTTCTTTCGGCTTCAGCAGTTGCGCAAAAGACGAAGTCCCAGCTGCAACGCGAGAAACAAGAGAACCTGAAAAAAATTCAGGAGACAGAGAAAATCTTAACGGAAACAACCACCGAAAAGAAAAACTCCATCGGTGAATTAAGCGCATTGAATAAACGCATCGAGCAGCAAGAGGTGCTGATGATTTCAATTAATGCCGAAATTGAATTACTTGACTACGATATTGAAGAAGACAACCAGATCATCACTTCACTGGAGACCGATGTCGATAAGTTGAAGAAGGAATATGCCGCTATGATTTTTGCGGCACAAAAGGCAAGTGGTAAAATTGATCGCCTCACTTTTTTATTTTCAGCCAGTTCATTTGATCAGTTGCTGATGCGCCTAAAGTATATGGAACAGTATGGTAAAGCGCGCCAGGAGCAAGCCGAAGCCATCGCTAAAGTGCAGCAGTTGCTGGCGGAGCAAGTGCGCCAGACTGAATTGAAGCGAAATGAGAAAAAAGATTTGTTGGCTGAAGAAGAGAAAGAAAACAATCAACTCGCTGGTCTAAAGAAAAAACAAAAGACGCTGGTGAAATCGTTGGAGAAAGAGGAGAAACGTTTGAAGAAAGATCTGGCCGACACCAAGAAAGCGATTATCGAGCTCGACAATTTGATTGCTAAAATTATTAAAGAGGAACTAGAGCGTGCTGCGGCAGAAGCGAAACGCTTACGCGAATTGAAGGCCAAAGCAAATAAGAAGGCGGAAGAAACGAAGGAGACGGAAGATGCAGAGGCAAATATTGCATTGTCAGTGTCATTTGAAGAGAACAAAGCCAAGTTCCCGTGGCCGGCAGAAGGATTCATTTCTCAGAAGTTTGGAAGACAGCGTCATCCTGTTCTGAAGGGGATTGAAATACAGAATAATGGTATCAACATCCAGACCAAGCTCGGGGAAGAGGTCAAAACAATATTTAATGGCGAAGTGCGTGAGATTGCATTTGTTCAGGGATTTGGAAAAACCATAATTGTCAGCCACGGAGAATTTTTCACGGTGTATTCAGGACTACGGGAAGTGACAGTTCGGAAGGGGCAAAAAATTACGACCAACACACAGATAGGCGTTATCGGACCCAACGGAGAGGGCGTTCCAGAATTACGTTTCCAAATATTTCGAAGTATGACTCCGTTGGACCCGCAGGTTTGGCTCAGAAACTAATGATAAAGGCGGGCTCCTCAGCCCGCCTTACCCAAAACTACCCACCTAGTCGATGGATATCACTAAACAACAACACATCACTTAACTTAACACATCCGGTTCCACCACATTCACAAAGTCAAATTCTACGTCATTTTTCAATTCAACAAAAATCACAGAGTCCTTGTTCACTTTTCCAGATAAAATTTGCTTGGATAGCTCATTGAGTAATTCGCGTTGCATCACGCGCTTCAAAGGCCGTGCTCCATATTGTGGATCAAAGCCCAATTTGGCCAATCTGTTCAACGCTTCCTCTGAAATTTCGAGCTTTATGCCACTCTCCGTTAAACGATTTTGAATCAACTTGAATTGAATCTCAACAATTTTGCGGATATCATTTTTACTCAGCGGACGGAACATAATCACTTCATCTACCCGATTGAGGAACTCCGGACGAACCGATCGCTTTAATAATTCCAAAACTTGCTCTTTCGTTTCTTCGATCACTTCGAAATAGTTGGCATCGGTAATTTTTTCAAAATTCTCCTGAATAATGGCTGAACCAATGTTGGTGGTCATGATGATGATCGTATTTTTAAAATTGGCCGTTCTTCCTTTATTGTCGGTCAATCGTCCATCATCTAACACTTGCAACAAAATGTTGAAAACGTCAGGATGTGCTTTTTCAATTTCATCCAATAGAATTACTGAATACGGTTTTCTACGCACTGCTTCCGTCAATTGTCCGCCTTCATCATAGCCCACATAGCCTGGAGGCGCACCAATCAATCGACTCACGCTATGCTTCTCTTGGTACTCACTCATGTCAATGCGCACCATGGCGTTATCATCATTAAAGAGATAATCAGCCAGCGCTTTTGATAATTCGGTTTTACCTACCCCAGTGGTTCCCATAAAAATGAAAGAACCAATAGGGCGCTTCGGATCTTGTAAACCAGCTCTGCTTCTGCGCACCGCATCGCTCAAAGCTTTGATCGCTTCTTCTTGTCCGGCCACACGTTTGCCCAACTCGTCTTCGAGCGATAAAAGTTTGTCGCGCTCACTTTGAAGCATCTTCGAAACTGGAATGCCAGTCCACTTCGCTACTATCTCAGCAATGTCTTCGCTGTCTACTTCTTCTTTCATCAGCGAGTTTTCGCCTTGCATCTCTTTCATTTTGACCTCAAACTCAGCCAGGCGTTTTTCGGCAGCGGTAATTTTTCCATAGCGAATTTCCGCTACCGTTCCATAGTCGCCCGCTTTTTCGGCTTGCTCCGCTTCAAACTTCAGTTTATCGATCGCTTCTTTCTCCCAGCGAATACCTTGCACTACTTCTTTTTCGCTTTCCCATTTTGCTTTGAGTGAATTGCGTGTTTCAGATAATTCTGCAATGTCTTTGCTCAGCACAGCTTCTTTGTCTTTATTTTTTTCTCTGCGAATGGCTTCACGTTCAATTTCCAGTTGCATGATTTTGCGATTCATTTCATCCAACTCTTCGGGTAACGAATCCATTTCCAAACGAAGTTTAGATGCTGCTTCGTCCATTAAGTCAATGGCCTTATCGGGAAGAAAACGATCAGAGATATAGCGACTCGAAAGTTCTACGGCAGAAATCACAGCATCATCTTTGATGCGCACACCATGGTGCAATTCGTATTTGTCTTTGATGCCACGCAAAATGGAGATCGAATCTTCCACTGTAGGCTCATCTACCATCACCGCCTGAAATCTGCGCTCCAAGGCTTTATCTTTTTCAATATATTTTTGATACTCTTTTAATGTCGTGGCACCAATGGCATGTAGTTCGCCACGTGCTAATGCGGGCTTTAACAAATTGGCTGCATCCATCGCACCTTCACCACCGCCTGCGCCTATCAAGGTGTGAATCTCATCGATGAATAAAATTATTTCTCCATCTGAATCCGTTACCTCTTTGATAACAGCTTTCAAACGCTCTTCAAATTCACCTTTGTATTTCGCTCCGGCCACGAGCAAACCCATGTCCAGCGAAACCAAAATTTTGGATTTTAAATTTTCGGGCACATCGCCATTTACAATGCGCTGTGCAAGTCCTTCTACGATTGCCGTTTTACCTACTCCGGGTTCGCCAAGCAAAATCGGATTGTTTTTAGTTCTCCGCGCCAAAATTTGCAGCACACGTCTGATCTCTTCATCGCGGCCAATCACCGGATCGATCTTTCCTTTTTTGGCGAGATCATTTAGATTCTTTGAGTAGCGCTCCAGCGATTTATACTTTGCTTCGGCATTCTGATCTTTCACAGAAGTGCCACCCCGCAATTCTTGAATGGCTTTGATTAAGCTGCTGCGGTCGAAGCCCACATCTTTTAGTAGGCTGGAGACTTTATCCTTCGTGGCCAACAGCGCAAGCAAGAGATGCTCTACGGCCACATAGTCGTCTTTAAATTCGCGCAATTCTTTCTCTGCATTTTGTAACACGGTATTGCTCGTGGCTGAAAGATAGGGCTGCTGACCGCTTGCTTTTGGATATGAATTGATCAATTCCTCCAGCTTGGAAGTCAATATTTGGGTGTTGACATTCAATTTTTTGAAGACGTATTGCGTTACGTTTTCATCGGTCTCCAAAATGGCCTTCAATAAATGTCCCGGCTCAATGGCCAACTGTTGTAAAGCAGTGGCTATTTCGGCAGACTTCTGTAAAGCCTCCTGCGATTTGATGGTGAATTTGTCGAAGTTCATATAGGTGTGTTTGGCTCACATACATCAAATTACTATCCATGCTAAATAGTTGATGTTTTTCAGAAAAAATGACATTAAATTGAGAAGTATTAAATGATATTCGGTCAACCTGACTTATACTATGCCAAAAAGAGTTAAACCAAAGGTAAATCAGCGCACCAACCTTTTGATTGAAGTAGCCTGGGAAGTTTGCAACCAAGTGGGCGGAATCTATACGGTGATTCGATCCAAAGCTCCGGCTATGATGGAAAATCACGGAAATGATTATTGCATGATTGGTCCGTATCTTTCAAAAAGTATTATGGCCGAGTTGGAGCCATTAGAGCAAGCCAACGATGTATTCGGTCAAGCTGCAGCAAATCTCAGCAAAAAAGGATATGAGGTAATTTATGCCGAATGGCTGATTACCGGAAAACCTCGAGTGGTGCTCTTGAATCCGAATGCCATCGAAGAAAAAGCCATGGCGGTGATCAAATATTTGTTGTGGAAAAATCACAGTATTAGTATTCCAGATGGGAATAAACTGATTGATCAGGTGATTGGCTTTGCCTATCTCACCAAATTATTTTTTGATGAAGTGGATAAGCTCGCTGGCGATCAAAAAGTGATTGGCCATTTTCATGAATGGATGGCAGGGCTGCCCATTTTAGACATCAAGCGCGATGGCATGAAAGTAAAAACGGTTTTTACCACGCATGCTACACAACTGGGTCGACACCTCGCCATCAACTCACCGCTTTTTTATGCGCACTTGCCATTCTTCAAATGGGAAGATGAAGCGCACAAGTTTGGTGTAGCTACCGAAGCTTCGATTGAATATGGCTGCGCACAAAATTGTGACGTGATGACCACCGTAAGTGATGTAACTGCTCGCGAGTGTAAACACCTGCTTCGCAGACAACCCGATGTGATTCTACCAAACGGGTTGAATATTCAGCGATTTGAAGCACTACACGAATTTCAAAATTTACATTCCCGACACAAAGAACAGATTCATCAGTTTGTGATGGGGCATTTCTTTCACTCGTATTCCTTCAACCTCGACAAAACGATTTACTTCTTTACCAGCGGCCGATTTGAATATAAAAACAAAGGTTTTGATTTAACACTCGAAGCACTTGTTCATTTGAACGAACAGCTGAAGCGCGAGAACTCAGAATATACAGTGGTGATGTTCTTTATCACTAAGCGTGAATTTTACAGCATTAAACCGGAAGTGCTGCAATCCAGAGCGGTGATGGAGGAGGTTCGCCAAACCTGCGAAGCTATCGAGCGACAGGTGGGCAAGCGATTGTTTTATGAAAGTACGATGAGTCAGGATCACCGACTGCCGCAACTCAACGATTTTGTGGATGAGTATTGGAAGCTGCGCTACCGCAGAACAATTCAATCCTGGAAAAGTACGAAGCTACCGTTGCCAGTTACACATAAGTTGGTGAATGAAGAGCAAGATGACATCATCCAATTTTTACTTCGTAGAAATTTGCTAAACCGCGAAGAAGATAAAGTGAAGGTGGTGTACCATCCGGATTTTATCAACTCGACTAATCCGTTGTTCGGAATGGATTACGGTCAGTTTGTGCGCGGTTGCCATTTGGGAATTTTTCCGAGCTACTACGAGCCGTGGGGCTACACACCATTGGAGTGCATGGCGAGCGGTGTGCCGGCTGTCACCAGCGACTTGAGTGGCTTTGGCGATTACTTGTTGCGCAATATGCCCGATCATGAAAATGGCGGCATGTTTGTAGTTGAGCGAGGCAAGCGCACCTTCGATTGGAGTGCGAAGCAATTGGCGGCTTTCCTTTATAAATTTTTAATGCAGGACAGACGCAGCCGTATCCAACAGCGCAATCAGGTGGAAAACTATTCGGCTGTTTTTGACTGGGAGAATCTCATCATGTATTACGAAGAAGCTTACACAATCGCATTGGCCGATGGAAAGTAATTTAAAGCGTTCGTTGACACCAGCCATGGTGTGGGGCCTGGGTGTGGGCTATGTTATTTCCGGAAATTATTTTGGATGGAATCTGGGTTTAGAAAAAGGCGGAACCCTGGGACTTGCCATTGCACTCGTTTTTATCATCATTCTATACATCACATTTACTTTTAGTTATACGGAGTTGGCGTGCTCCATTCCCAAAGCCGGTGGCGCGTTTGATTATGCCAATCGCGCCTTCGGTAAAGAAGTCGGGTTTATAACTGGCATGGCACAGAACATAGAATTTATTTGTGCACCGCCCGCCATCGCTTTTGCCATCGGTTCGTATGGAAATATTTTTTTTCCGGAAATACCGGTGTTGATTTTTTCGGTAATCGCTTATGTCATTTTCGTGATGCTCAATATTTCAGGCGTGAAGGTAGCTGCAACGTTTGAACTGGTGATTACTATTTTCGCGGTAGCTGCGTTGATTTTTTTCAGCGGCCTCACGTTTCCAAAATTAGAGTGGGCACACTTGGAAAAAAATGCATGGCCGCATGGCTATGAAGGTGTGTTTGCCGCTATTCCATTTGCCATTTGGTTTTTCCTCGGCATAGAAGGAGTGGCTAATCTGGCAGAGGAAACGATAAATCCCAAGCGCACTATTTTGATCGGGTTTGGTTCTGCCATCGCCACCTTAGTGGTGTTGTGCATCATCACTTTTGTAAGCTCCGTAGGAGTTGCCGGATGGGAAGCGATTGTATACAAAGCGGATGGTACTGCTTCTGATTCTCCATTGCCATTAGCACTGGAATTTATTGTGGATCGCTCATCATTCAGCTATCAAGTTTTATTGATAGTAGGTTTGTTCGGATTGATTGCCTCTTTTCATGGATTGATGTTAGCCGCTGGCCGGTCTACCTATGAATTTGGAAGAGTAGGTTATGCACCTGCATTTATCGGCAAAGTGAATGCGCGCTTTCAAACACCGGCCAATGCATTATTGGTAAATATGGGATTGGGGTTGATTGCACTCTTCTCGGGCAAAACAGGTGAGATCATCACAATTTCTGTTTTCGGAGCATTGTCTTTGTATATTATTTCTATGTTATCATTGTTACGATTACGTAAAATCGAAACAAACTTAGTGCGGCCATTTAAGGTTCCACTGTATCCGTATTTTCCCATCGTAGCGTTGGTGATTGCCAGTTTTTCTTTTGTGGCGATGGCGATCTATAATCTGAATTTAGTCGTGATTTATTTTTTGATAATTGGCGTAAGTTATGGGATATTTAAACTTCAGAGTCGGTCAGTAAAATCGTGAGGTATGACAACACAAGAAATTTTTAGGTATGTTAAGAATCATCCTTCCGGTAAAGTAAAAATCGCTTACGCGGATGTGGACGGAGTGCTACGAGGTAAATACATCGCAGCCGAGAAGTTTCTGTCGTTGAGTAATGGTGAGACAACTTTTTGTGATGTGATTTTTGGATGGGATGCGAACGATGTGGCGTATGACAATGGAAAATATACGGGTTGGCACAGCGGTTATCCCGATGCACCGGCACGAATAGATTTTTCTACGTTCAGAAAAATTCCGTGGGAGAATGACTTGCCTTTTTTCTTGGGAGAAATTATCGATACTGAGGGAAATCCGGCTTCCGTCTGTCCGCGCCAGTTATTAAAAAAAGTGCAAGCCGATGCAAATGCTGCAGGCTTCACTCCATTTTTTTCTCAGGAGTTTGAGTGGTTTAATTTTCAAGAAACTCCGCATACTGCGCAACAGAAAAATTACAAGGACATGCAGCCAATCACACCCGGCATGTTTGGCTACTCGATTTTGCGCACCACGCTGCAAAATCCTTTTTTTAACGACCTCTTTGAATTACTCCGAAAATTCGATGTGCCCATTGAAGGTTTGCATACTGAAACGGGTCCGGGTGTTTTGGAAGCAGCGATTCAATATTCAAATGTGATCGAAGCTGCCGACCGTGCTACGTTGTTCAAGACGAGCGTGAAGGAGATCGCTTACAAACATGGTATCATGGCTACATTTATGGCTAAGATCAGTGAAAACTTACCGGGCTGTGGCGGACATGTCCATCAAAGTTTGTGGGATAAGGCTGGAAAGAAAAATTTGTTTTATGCTGCGAATGATCAACACCACATGAGTGATGTGATGAAGAGCTATGTAGCAGGGCAACTCTTTTGTTTGCCGCATCTACTGCCGATGTATGCGCCAACGATCAACAGCTATAAGCGATTGGTGGAAGGAGCATGGGCACCGACTACACTCACCTGGGGAGTAGACAACCGCACAGTGGCATTGCGTGTTTTATCTGGTGGAAGTAAATCGTGTCGCTTGGAAACGCGTGTGATTGGTTCAGATGTCAATCCCTATTTGGCGATGGCCGCAGCATTGGCTTCGGGACTGTATGGCATTAAGAAAAAGATGAAGTTAACGCAAGCTGCCACTCAAGGTAATGGCTACCGCGATTTTTCAAACGGTGTATTGCCGGGCAATTTGCACGAGGCAACACAGCAGATGAAAAGTTCTACTGTGGCAGCCGAAATTTTAGGTGATAAGTTTGTAGAACACTTCACGCAAACCCGCGAGTGGGAGTGGAGGCAACATTTAAAAGCAGTAACTGACTGGGAGTTCAAGCGGTATTTTGAGATTATTTGAGCATGAATAGATTGGTGACAATATCAGATGAATTTGTAATCAATAGGATTTACAGAATTCGCGGAAAAAAAGTAATGCTTGATCGTGATTTAGCCGAGATGTATGGTGTTCAAACCAGGCGCCTAAATGAACAAGTAAAACGTAACTTGAGAAGGTTTCCATCCGATTTTATGTTTCAGTTGACAGAAAAAGAACTAGATGATTGGAAGTCGCAAAATGCGACATCCAATAAGGAAAAAATGGGTCTCAGAAAATTGCCATATGCATTTACTGAACAGGGAGTTGCAATGTTGTCAAGTGTACTGAATAGCTATACGGCAATAGATGTGAATATTCAAATTATTAGAATATTTACCAGAATAAGAGAAGTGCTTCTTACTCATCAGGGATTATTGTTAAAAATGGAAAAACTGGAGAAACGACTTCTTTCGCAGGAAGATAAATCGCGAAAGCACGAGTCGGACATTCAAAATGTTTTTAAAGTGCTTAAGCAACTGATTAGTAAAGAGCAAGAGCCAGGAAATCCAATCGGTTTTAAACAAAAGAGTAAATAGAAAATCAAAGAATAGATTAAATACTAGAACATGACCTTCGACAAAATTTACCAATACAACTTTCCAACCACCATTCGCTTTGGTGCCGGATCAAGTAGTGAATTACCCGACTATCTGAAGAAAAATCAATTGGCCCGGCCGCTGGTGGTGACGGACCCCACCGTAGCGCAACTGCCATTTTTCAAAAAGATTATTGAAGACCTGAAAGCCAAATCTATTTCTGTTGAAGTGTTTTCAGACATTCACAAAAATCCGGTGAAGTCGGATGTGTATAAAGGAACCGATGCGTACGATGGAACGAAACGAGATTCCATTATCGGCATTGGTGGTGGTGCTGCGTTGGATGTAGCACGTGCAATCGTGTTGCGCGTTAACCATCGCGAAGATTTATTTAAGTACGATGATTTGATTGGCGGCGATGTGTTTGTCACCAATGATGTGCCGCATTTCATTACCATTCCAACCACAGCCGGAACGGGCAGCGAAGTAGGTAGAAGTGCCATCATTGCTGATGATGTAACGCATCAGAAAAAAATATTATTCTCTCCTAAACTTTTGGCGAAAATTATTTTTGCGGATCCATTACTCACGATGGACTTGCCCGCATTTATCACTGCAGCGACTGGCATGGATGCACTCACACACAACATGGAAGCGTACATCGCCAAAATGCCACATCCTTTGTGCGAAGGAATTGCTCTCGAAGGAATTTCACTCATTCATCAATCGCTGGAGACAGCAGTGAATAAACCGGACTTGGAATCACGTAGCAAAATGTTAATTGCTTCTTTGATGGGTGCTATCGCATTCCAAAAAGGATTAGGAGTAGTTCATTCGTTGGCGCACCCGCTCAGTTCTTTATTGGATACGCACCACGGTTTGGCTAATGCAGTCAATATTCCTTACGGGATGGAATTCAACATCGCAGGCTTTGAAGAAAAATTTAAACGAATTGCACGCACCCTCGAATTGAAAACTGAAACCGGAGATGCTGTAGTGAAGTATTTATTTGAATTGAATACAAAAGTCAATATTCCGCATAAGCTTAGTGCCATTGGCGTAAAGCCGGAACACATTGAGACATTGGCGGATTTGGCAATTGCTGACTTTGCACACCCCAATAATCCGAAGCCAGTAACCCGCGAAGATTTCAAACAGCTTTATCTGAAAGCATTGTAATATGACCAAGTTGATTATTGGTGTAACGGATTGCAGCAAGTATGATAACTATGCTAACTGGATTTCAGCTGGTGAAAATGTGGAAACGCTGCGGTTGTCTTACAAGGAGAATAGTTTAGAGGCAATAAAAAAATGTCATTGCATTTTGCTGACCGGTGGAGAAGATGTCCATCCCCGATTTTATCAAAAGCCGGAATATCTTCCGCTTTGCTATCCAGATGATATGGATGAGAGACGCGATGAATTTGAATTAAGCATTCTGGAATTCTCACAGAAAAATAGAATGCCAGTTTTAGGAATCTGCCGTGGGTTGCAAATCACCAATGTGTTTTTCGGTGGCACGTTGATTCCGGATATTCCAACGTTCGGAAAATTCAATCATTCAAAACGAGCAGGAAATGATACGTATCACGCTGTTTCAGTAGATGTTAACTCAGTACTTTATGAGCAAGTGAATAGTACAGGTGGAGAAATTAATAGTGCGCATCATCAAAGCACCGAAAAAGTAGGAACAGGCTTGGTGGCAAATTCATTTTCTTCGGATGGTGTGATTGAAGGCTTGGAGCGTTTGAATCCAGCGGGTCAAGCGTATCTCAGTTTAGTGCAATGGCATCCTGAACGCATGCGCGATCAAAGCAGTGTGTTTACAAAGAGTATCAAGGCATCATTTATAAAAGCTGTTCAACAAATTATTTAAGTAAAGAAATTATTTATGAAGATAGTTAATCCGGCAACGGAAGAAATTATTAAAGACCTACCTGAAGATACCGATGCTTCCGTTAGGCAAAAATGGGAGCAATTGAAAGCGGCACAACCAAGTTGGCATCAAGTAGCTCTGAAAGGTCGAATTCAAGTGTTGCAGAAGTTTTCAGATTTGCTTGCACGCGATATTGAAGCTTTGGCCGCTGTGCTGACTTCTGAAGTGGGCAAGCCATTGCAACAAGCTCGCAACGAAGTGAATGGAGCGCGGGCACGCATTCAATGGTTAACTAAAAATGCGGAGAATTATTTGAGAGATGAAGTAATGACGCAGGACGGAAATCTCACGGAAAAGATTTCGTATGAACCACTCGGTGTTGTTTGCAATATTTCTGCCTGGAATTATCCCTACTTGGTGGGAGTAAATGTTTTTGTACCGGCCCTGTTGGCCGGAAATGGCGTGATGTACAAACCATCGGAACACGCTACTCTTACCGGTTTGGAAATTGAACGTTTGCTAAAAGAAGCGGGTGTTCCACAAAATGTTTTTCAGGTAGCGGTTGGCGCGAGAGCAGTAGGCGAGTTGTTGTTGGAGTTGCCATTCAATGGATATTTTTTCACGGGCTCTTACAAAACCGGAAAATTTATTTACGAAAAAGTCGCTGCGAAATTGGTGCCGTGCCAACTGGAGTTAGGTGGTAAAGATCCGTTATATGTAACTGATGATGTAGCCGATATTAAATCAGTGGCTACGGGTACTGCTGATGGAGCGTTTTATAACAATGGACAAAGTTGTTGTGCGGTCGAACGAATTTACGTTCATGAGAAAATTTATGATCAATACGTAACCGAGTTTGTGAAAGAAGTGAAGTCGTGGAAGATAGGAGCACCAACGGAAGAAGGAGTATATATCGGACCTTTGAGTAGAAAAGATCAAGTTACATTTTTAGAGGAACAAGTCGCGGATGCCACACAAAAAGGAGCGAAGATCGAAACCGGTGGTCACCGAATGAGCGGTGGTGGTTATTACTTTGAACCAACCGTCATTACCAATGCTACACATCAAATGAATGTGATGCGCGAGGAATCATTTGGACCCATCATAGGCATTATGAAAGTAAAGAATGATGAAGAAGCCATTCGTTTAATGCAAGACACAGCGTATGGATTAACCGCTTCAGTGTATAGCAACAACCAGCAACGGGCGGAAACAATTTTACAACAGATCAACTCTGGAACTGGCTACTGGAATTGTTGCGATAGAGTGAGTGCGGCATTACCATGGAGTGGGCGACAGCATTCCGGATTTGGAGCTACGTTATCACATGCAGGCTTGAGGGCATTTACAAAACCAAAAGCCTATCACTTTAAATCGTAGTAGAGATCCACTTTTTAGTGAATTGAGCAAGATCCGAGATGAGGTTTTTCTTTCCGGCTTTGAATGCATGATCGGCTCCTTCTAACTTTTGCAACGTTGCGAGAGAAAGTGAGTCCGTTACACTAGTGATTAAATCCCATTGCGCCAATTCATCGCGGGTGCCTTGCAGAAACAGCATGGGCATCGAAATTTCTTTCAGATGCTCAGCTCGTTCAACAGAAGGTTTTCCAGCCGGGTGAAGTGGAAATCCGAAGAAAACAATCCCTTTCACATGTGCCTCAGGCGAATTTGCTAAGTGTTGTGAAGACATTCGTCCGCCAAATGATTTTCCACTAACAAAGAGTGGCTTGCTAGGAAATGTAGCATGAGCTAGCGATATAGCCGACTCGATGGTGCTATGAGCCACCGCAGGAATATCGGGCCGCCCTCTTTTCTTTTCCATGAAGGGAAAATTGAAACGCAACGTAGTTATGTGATGATGGGCCAACGCCTCAGCCAGCGCAATCATAAAGGAGTGATTCATCCCTGCTCCGGCACCATGTGCAAGTGTAAGAACTACTTCTGTTTTTTCTCCTTCAATGATCTCTCCCGATACATTACCGATGCTATCGGATACGTGTAGATTAACTGGCGTCACTTTCATTCAAGAAAGTTAGAAAGATTTATCTATTCATTTTTCAAAACGTCTGCTGGGTTTGCACGTGCCACTTTCAATGTTTGAGTACCAATCATCAAAAGTGCAAACAGAAGAATAACCAAAACTCCCAGCAGCATTTCAAAAATGTTAAGCGGTGCGTGGTTCGCTGTATTGGGGAAAACCACGTTTTGAAAAAACAAGATCACGATCGGAAGACTGATGATAGTGGATATCAATAACAAGAATACAAATCCTTTGCCGAGTAGAAAGAGCAATTTTCCTTCACTGGCACCCATTACTTTGCGAATGCTCACTTCTTTCAATCGGATTTCTGTAGTAAATACCACCATGCCGAGCAGACCGAGGGAAGCGATGGAGATAGCAAGAAAGGCAAGGAACCCGGCTAGCTTTAAGGTGGCACTTAAACCAGCAAAGGCTTCTTCAATTTGTTGGTTATAGAACTTAGCTTCGAACGGATGCACGGGATCAATCTTTTTCCAAATGGCTTCAATTTTCGCATGTGTTCCAATTAAATCATTGGATTGAATTTTCACATTCATGACGTTGGCCTTGTTGTTCAGATAGCGGAACACTGTCTCTTTCGAGGTTTTGTTATTGGATCGGCCATATTGAAAATCTTTCATCACGCCAATAATAGTTAGATTTTTACGATCTACTTTAAGAACATCGCCTATTGCTTTTTGCGGATCTTGATTCGCAATATTAAAGCGCTTCAATACTTGCTCGTTCACAATTACCTCCGATTCTTCCACACTATCGGCTTTAGCTGTAAAGTTGGTTCCTGCAAGGAGTTGATGCTCCATCAACGGAATGTAGTTTTCATCAATGGAATTATAACTTACACCACATGAGTCGTTCGGGCTACCATGATATTTCATATTCGTACCCCAATAGTTACCCACACTCGTTACCAACAATGATTGAGAAATACCTTTTACCTCTGGCAGCTCACTGATTTCTTTTTTGAGCAACTCTGCTTTGTTTCCTTGTAATGAAATGTTTAGGATATTTTCGGTGTTAAATCCAAGATCAAATGAAATGTAATGCTGGTATTGGCGATAGACACCAATGCTGGCGGAAACCAATATGATAGATATGCAATACTGAATTACGATTAATATTTTCCTTCCGGTAATCCGGTTCATTCCCCGAAAGGAGGTCGCACTTTTTAATACTTGAATTGCGTTGATGCGTGAAAAGAATAAGGATGGAAAAATGCCGGCTGCTATTCCAACAAAAATGGCAAAGCCAACAAAGTAAAGAATGACGACCGGAGAGAGATGCAAAGTAAACATCTTTTGAATGTCTGGTTCAATACTGAGGAAATGCGGGCGCAGAACGAAAAATATCAGCAGCGCCATCGCTAATGCGCTGATAGAAATGATCACTGCCTCTACTATAAACTGCGTTGCCACATTGCTCTTCATCGCACCGATCACTTTTCGAATGCCTACTTCGCGGGTTCGTTTGAGCGAGCGAGCTACAGATAAATTGGTGTAATTGAAACAAGCTGACAAGATGACCACGAAGCACAAACCACCAAATACCCAAAGCAATGTACTTCCTAACACTGGACCCATTTGGTTCCCCATGCTATCTCTAAACATGATGTTCGAAAGCGGCTGCAAATCAAGTTCAATGTGTGTATTTTTTACAGATGGATCTTCTCGTTGGCTCAGTTGATCCAGGTTTGATTTGAGCAAAGGAATA
>JAJTHV010000439.1 GCA_021300095.1 Flammeovirgaceae bacterium
ATGGCAATTGCTTCTTGAGGAGCGTGGTTACTGAGGTATTGAATCAATCCGCTTTCATCCACACCCACATAAGCAGGTGTGAGCCATTTATCGTGAAGCAGAATGGAAGAGAAGCAGAAGAATTTGAGTGGTGCAGGTTGTGATGAATTTTCAGTGCTCATTTTTTAATGTTAGGTTTTCACTCACCTCAGATGATGTTGTTGGACATACTCACCCCTTAGAGAGTGGGCGAAGGGTATCAATAATTATAGTTCTTGATGTTGTTGATTTCAGTTGGCTTTAAATATTTCCCTCACCCCGTCCACCGTTGGTGGACACCCCTCTCCCGTGGGAGAGGGGGGCGAGGGTATATTAGTAAGTATAGTTTCAGGACGTTGTTTAGTTGCTTGTGTATTTCTATCGCACCGTTCACTCTTTGTTGGACACCACCCCTCTCCCACGGGAGAGGGGAAGGGGTGAGGGTAAATTCTTCCGTCTCTCCAGAAGCCTTTCTTTAATAATTCTTGCAACTGTAAATACATTGCTCTCAACCTCGTCATTAGTGAAGCGCATGATTTCTATTCCAAACTCGTTCAAGTAGGCTTCTCGTTGTTGATCATATTGGAGCTGTTCTACTTGCAGATGAATCTTACCGTCAACTTCTAATCCTAGTTTTATTTCTTCGCAATAAAAATCAATAATAAAACCTTCAAATGGGTGCTGCCTTCTGAATTTAAAACCAGCTAACTTTCTGTTTCGAATAGCCTGCCATAATTTTTCTTCAGCCTCTGTGGGCTCTTTCCTCATGCGCCTAGCATTTTCTTTCAGCGAATCGGCTAATTTTTGATGAGGCCATTTGTAAGATTCTTGATTCATAGTCGGCTTTTAAATCAATATTCTTAATTTAACAAGTCACAAGTTAAGGATATACTTTTTCAGAATTGAATCAATAAAGACTCTCAATCAATCTATTCAGTACACTTTTTAACACCTCTTGCATTTTGCCTGCACGCACCTCATCGTATTCTGTTTCAGAATCGTCCATGTAATTTACTTTACTCATTTCTAATTGCAAGGCATGGCGATGTAAATGAGGTTGGCCATAGTGACGCGTGATGTATCCGCCTTTAAATGGATAATTGTGACTAAATGAATAGTCAGCATTTTGTAAAGTTTGCACTGCGTGTGAAATGATTTCTGCGGAAGCAGAATTGCCATCGACATTGCCTAGAATCAGATCCGGAAATTTCTCTGCGTGAATGGAAGGTACCCATTGACGGATCGAGTGACAATCCCATAACAACACCTTACCAAATTTTTGATGCAAGCGATTTAATTCACTTCCCAGTTTTTGATGGTAGGGTTGGTAGTAACCTGAAACTCTTCTGGCTATTTCGTTAGGCAAAACCTCCTTTCGCTCATCGCGGTAAATGAGATCGCCTAAAAAGTTGGTAGTTGGGCACAAGCCGGTGATCACGCGCCCATCGGAATAGAGCGGTTTGCTTTGTGGATCGCGATTTAGGTCAATTACCCATCGGCTAAAATTGGCGGTAATAACCGTGATGCCCAGAGAAGGAGCAAAGCCATAGAGCTTATCTACGAACCAATCCGTGTCATCGAGTGATTGAAGGAATTCAGATTTGTATTCGTCCTTTAGTTCTGACGGAAAATGTGTACCACAGTGCGGTACGCTCAGAAGAATAGGCACTTCTGGTTGTGTAGCAGCAAAGAGATTGTAAACCGGTTCCATTATTTCTTCTGAGCGGCTTCTTTAGCGGCCAGCATGGCTTGTGCGAGCGCATAATCTTTTGCTTGACGAGCTTCAGTAAGTGCATTTTGAAGTTCTTGCTTAGCTTGTTCAGCTTGTAATCTACATTTTTCAACTTGTATTTTTGATTCAAAGGCAATCTCTTCCTGTTTTTTTGCTATGGTTTTATTTACTAATCCATAGAAAAATAATCCAACATTTGCGATGAGTGAAACAACGAGTAGAATCACAATAATCCTTGACCTCGTTGCCGAACTTTTATTTTCCATACTTATTTTTTCTTGCTTTTAGCTTCTGTCCACTTAATAAAATAGTCAGAAGCTACTTGCTTTTGATACGATGCCTCCATGTCTGCCTGCCTCGCGATTTCCTTTTGCTTGGCTGCTTCCACTTCGCATTCCTTTAGTTGCACGGTAACTTTCAGCGCTTCCTCTTGTTTTGCGAGCGCAAAGTCTTT
The DNA here is from genome assembly GCA_021300095.1 of Flammeovirgaceae bacterium. Lineage (GTDB taxonomy): Bacteria > Bacteroidota > Bacteroidia > Cytophagales > Cyclobacteriaceae > ELB16-189. The sequence continues at coordinate 2,205 of JAJTHV010000439.1, forward strand.
TTGTAAGTAGCCGAAGATGTAAAGTCCAACGGCCGCCACCAATAAGGCACCGCAAACTACTTTTAAGATCAAGTTTTCTTTTTTCAGGGAGCTGTGCTCTTTTTCCATAATTACAATTGATTATTTCTCTTTGGTTTTCTTTTTCTTCTTTTTCTTTCCGGAAGAGTCTACTTTCTCTTGAAGTAATTTGATTTCTTCTCGGGCAGCTTTTAATTGAAGCGCTGTTAACTTTTGGCGAAGTTCTAATTTTTTAAAATTACTTTCAAGTTCACCCCGATTCGTTAAATCAATTTTTGCTTTGAGTGCAATAATGCGTTTATAGGATTGATTGATTCGTTCGGCTGAGATTTCTCCACTGGCCACTGCATTTTTGATGACTGAAAAAATTCGCTCAGGGCTCACCCGCTGACTACCCGGCACATTGTTGGCAAAGCATAAAATATCTACTCCGGCCAGTATCGCCATTTTAATGGATTCGTCCAGTCCATATTGTTTTGAAATGGCTTCCATCTGCATATCATCTGAAAAGACCACGCCCTGATATCCTAACTTTTTGCGCAGCATGCCATCTAACATTTCAGCCGAAAGCGTGCCTGGCTTGCCCGACTTATCGAGTTCTTTGTTCACAATGTGGCAACTCATTACACCATCCACTAAACCGGAATCGAGTAAAGCCTGATAGGGCTTTATTTCGCGTGGCGTCCATGACTTGGTAACATCGGCTATGCCGAAGTGTGAGTCTGTAGTAGAGCTGCCGTGACCGGGAAAATGTTTTAACACCGTTACCACACCATACTTGCGATGTTGCTTGATAAATTCTCCGGCCATCCAAGCTACTGTATCTTCATTGGGTGAATAGGATCGTTCGGATTTAACAATCACCGGATTGGTTGGCTCCACAGCCACATCTACACAAGGCGCAAAGTTTACATTGAAGCCCAAACCGGAAAGAGTTGCTGCTGTTGCTTCGCCATAAAATCGTGCGGAGTCCAACGATTTGGATTTGCCGGTGGCGCGTGCGGTAATGGATTTTGTAAACCCATATTTTTCTTTAAGACGATTTACCTTGCCTCCTTCCTGATCAATGGAAACGAAAATAGGATAGGGTGCTGCTTCCTGATAGGTCCAAATAATTTTTTTCAAATCCGCGAAAGCGCTCGCTTTTTTCGGAATATTTTTTTCAAACAAAATGATGGAGCCGATATTCCCTTTTCGCACTTCTTCCAGCACGGTAGTATCCACCTGCGCGTAGGGTATTCCCATCAAAATCATCTGACCGATTTTAATATCAAGACTATCGCGGGTTTGGGCTGTTGCCGATAGGGTGCTACCCAACAACATCCATACGATTCCACTGATAATCATCCCTTTTTTCAATCGACATTCCATAAAACTAAATTTCATGTTTCTAATACTTCTCATAAATGCTCTTGAGAATGACCTCCATCTGCTTGCGCACGTCAGCAGTAGATGTAACATAATTGTTACTCATCATGCTAAAGATGAGCGTCTTTCCTTTTTTGGTTTTAATGAACCCACTCAGACAATGGTTGTTACTGAGCGTTCCGGTTTTTGCGTAAATGTAAGGCACTTCTGCTTTGTACCAATTTTTTATAGTGCCACTTTTTCCGCCAACCGCCAGTAATTTAAATAAACGCTCGGAAGGAATAGAACTGTAAATTTTATTCCACAGAGATACGATGCTGCGCGGAGTAAATAAATTAAATCGAGATAAGCCCGAACCATCTACCCATTGTGGTGCATCCGGCAAATCGGCCACTAGTTGCTTGGTCGCATATCGGATAGCGATTTCTGGTTGCAAGGTGTCGCTCACTACGGCTGCACATTGTAACAGCAGTTGTTCAGCAATGTGGTTATCACTTTCTACCATCATCACCTTGAGCAAACTATCCAGTGGTACACTTCGAAAAATTAGCGCGTCCTTTGGTAATGGCCTCCAAATTACGTCTACTGATTTCTTCAATGTATCACGAAGAAGGGAAGCGGTGAGTGCTGGAGAAAAATGAATAGGTACACTCCATCGTGAACGTTTTTTTTGGCCGGGATAATGACGAAGTGTATTGGCATCCATGTCGCGGGTTACTTCTTCCGTTGCGTGCACATCAGTCTCTTCGAGAATATACGGTTGAAAAAAGGAAGGTGTGGCCACCACCTTTCGCGATGTGTTTTTTTGAATGGATATCAAATTACCATACATCGAAAAGGCTGATCGTTCAGGCGAATAGCCAAAAGGATAATCATCCCAAGACCATCCCGCGCCTAAAGCGGTTGTTTGAAAATGACTTTGCGCTAAATAAATTTTCCTGGGATTATTCTTAAGAAACGAAAAGGCTCGATCGTTTGTAAACACATCCGGATTGAGAAATGAGGGATCTCCCATGCCCCACACCACTAGAGAATCGTTGGATACTTTGTATTTGAATGCTATAGCCGAATCACCCAACAATTTTAGACTCGTGTAGAATGTAAAAATCTTGGTGTTGGACGCAGGCGTAAAGTATTTTTGGTCGTTGTAAGCGATGAGTGTTTTGTTTTGACTGGGATCAAATAGAGCAAAGCCGGTGTGATCACGGAATGTTGTTTCAGTTTGCTGAAGTTGTTTTACAATGTGTGTCTTCGGGGAACAACCGGTCAACAGGCATACCAAGCCAATCCAAAAACCAAGCCGCATTACTTTTTGTCGGATAGATAACGTTCCACTAACACATGTCGGTGATGCGTTTCGTGGCCGGCAATAATGAAGCCCAAACCAATTACCGATAACTCGTTTTTATTGGCAAGCCCTTTTCGGGAAAGCATTTCAGGTGTAAATCCCTCAAACAAATCGATGGTGGAGGCGCGCAGGCGTGCCATTTCATCGGCAATTTTTTTCAGGCTGCGCCCTTCTGCATTGGCTTGCGGAGCATAGTCATTTTCTTCAAACCCTTCCAATGGTGTTTTATCATTGCGGGCAAAACGAAGAGCCCGATAGGCAAAAATTCGTTCGGTATCAATCATGTGGCACAGCAACTCTCGTACCGACCACTTGCCTTCAGCATAACGGTAATCCGCCTTCGACTCCGGGATGCTATGTGCGATTTCCGACATGCGATTTCCCGATATGCGCAGTGCCATAATCAAATCGGTTTCTTCGACTTGTTTAATATAGTTTTTGTAATAATGCGGGATGCTCTCAAGGTTTAATAGCATGGGCCAATGGGTTAGAATTCGGTAAACAGCTTGTCGGGAAGAGACTCACTCACCTTTACATTTTTTGGTCCGCCATTGTCCGAACGATCTGCGGAAAGCAACACATTGCCATACTTTTGGTAATTATCCCAAGGTCGTATGAACATAGCTGTATCTTTCTTTGCATCGTTAAAATAAGCCCAGTGTTTGATCATCTTATCTTTAATGCCAACATATAGCTTGTATTTGTTCTCAGGTGTGTTGCCAACATTGGAAAAGGTGAGTTGAAGAATGTTGTAGCGGTCTGTTTTGAGTGTATCTTCTCCCAGATACTTTAATGTAACTCCCGTGTCTTTTAGTTTGAATGGCATGGTTAGCCAATAGGAATCGTTGATCCAAATGCCTTTGGCGCGTTCTAAAAGAGATTTTACAGTATCGGCTTCGGTTAATTCAACCCCGTGAGATTTCACGCGGCCTTCTCCTGTGTTAATGTTCACCAAATAAATAGAGCTATCACGGGGCGACTCTATACGCACAAGGCCGGTATGTTTATCCCAAGTCAAATCCCGGACACCAAAAAAATTCCAGGAGATGAATCGTGTTTTGTCCCAGTTTTCGCGCCCGCCCATTGCGGCCATAATACTATCGGCCAATTGAATAGCAGCCGGATCAGAATTTATAGAATCAAAGCCGGGGGCAGCAGGATTCAGCTCGCCCAGAGTTTTTTCTTTTGGTGAGCAAGCCGATACCAGTGCTAGCACAACAACAAAATAGGAAAGTAATTTCATAAGCGGTTTTTTTGGTGAATGAAGTCAGACCCACTACAATGGGTGAAGGTAAACAAAATATGTTTTGAATGGGCAAATGATGAAAGGTTTTAACTTGCAGGATAAAACGAGACTGTATGTTAAAGAGATTTCAAATGGTAGTAGCCACCATTTTATGCTTGGTGGCAACTCCAACAGTTGCACAAAAAGAGCGCGACAGCTATCAACCGGTGGAGCCTATTGTGGTAGATGGATTAACAGATGAATGGAAAACGGATTGGTGGCTCGATCAGGATGGCAAGTTTTTATTCAATATTGCCAATGATGCTGAAAATATCTATTGGCGAATCAAAATTTCAGATGACCTAACCCAACAGAAAATAGCCTTGTATGGCTTGTTTGTAAAATTTGATGGCAAGGGTAAAAAACGTAGTAAACTGGGTATCAAATATCCGGTGGGGAAAGATCCTGTAGAGTTGAAGAAGGCACCCGAACCACTACCGCAAGATCTGGCTGGGCGAACACAGGCTAAAAAACTATTACTGACGGATGTGGAAGTGTTAGAGTTATTGGGGCTTTCTAAAGAGCCGATTGTTTCCAGCCGATTGGGTTTAATGAATGGTATTGAGGTGATGATGGTGATTACTGATGATGGCTCTTATGTGTATGAAGCAAAAATTCCATTGAAGGCATATAAGTTAAAGAAAGAAGATGTAGAGCTCCTGGGTTTTACTGTAGAAACCGGAAAATTAGATCTTTCAAAAAATGGTCCGGCTAATCCTAATGCACAAACCGCTCGTAGCTTCGGCCAGACAAATTACGGCATGTATCATCCGCTGTCCAGCCCCGCGTATATGTGGGTGGCAATAAAGTTGCACTAGATTCAATTTCTTTGATGAATAGACTCAAAGGTAAATAATTTTCGTTTACTTTGAAACACAAAGTACTTTTATTTCGTTGACTGTTTCGTCAATCAGGCATAAACGTATACTATGAAAACAGAAAACACGCACTCCGCTGATCACGCTCCTTCGCTATCCAATAGATTTCTTACAGGATATATATTACTGTTGATTTCAGTAATCATGTATGTCTTTACAGAATATGTAGGTACCGAGAATTTCCATTCCTCTTTTTCTATGTTTGTAGCACACTATATCATAGCTCTTGGATATTTACTTTACCTCGTTTACCATAAGGAGTTTGGTATCGTGAAGAGCTTTCGCAAAGGGAACATTGATCAAACTATTGTACTGACCAACTTATTTTTGATTAGTGCATATTCCTTAAACAAGGATCTGATCGTGTTTGAAGATTCCGTGGATTGGCTTTGCGTTTATCTGATTATCTCGTCCATCGTTCTATTGAGCCTTCGTTTTTTTTCAAGCCAACCAAGATGGGTGAGGAGGTTGCAGGCGTTTTTTCTGGGCAGCGCCATGGTGCTCTATCTCTACATGGCAATGTACGTGATGAACTTCATGCCAATGGGAGCAATAGGTATCATTGCAATGGGAATGGGTGGACACATTTTTGTGCCATTGATTTTACTGGTATGTAGTGTGATGATCATTCTATTTCGATTTGACAAGGGTGAATTGGTTTGGTTGGGGGCAGGATCGATTAGTGTGATCCTGATCGCGATAGCGTTTGTAATCGAATGGGAAAAGAGAATTGCCACCATTGAAAGGTTTGCCAATCAATCAGTCCTAAATCCAAAAACAAAACTTCCTATCTGGCTGCGTGTAGGGCAAACCATTCCAAATGATTGGATAACGCAACGTATTCTTAAATCGGATTTAGTTTACTCTACGCGTAAAGACCGATGGGATAGCTGGGGGTTTATGCCACGAACGGTTTCATGGGACGAAGCGCGGAAACACGACCCACTTGTTTTGCTTGCCAGCTTTCGTTCGAATATTTCACTGAATCGGGAGGAGCGAGTTAATATTCTCAGGGTGCTTTCTGATTCGAGACACCGATCGAACGAGCGCTTGTGGACAGGAAAAGATTTGAGTATTCCATATATCGTTTCAGATATTGATGTGTATCCACACTTGCGCCTGGCCTACACTGAAAAATATTTCAACATTCGCAACTCCGGCCCCAACCGATGGAATGGCAACACACAGGAAGCCATTTTTACATTTCAATTACCGGAAGGCTCAGTGGTTACTTCGCTCTCGTTGTGGATTGAAGGAAAAGAAGAAAAAGCAATTCTCACCACCAAACAAAAAGCTACCAAAGCATACCAACAGATTGTAGGCGTAGAAAGACGCGATCCATCGGTCGTTCATTGGCAGGAGGGTAATACGGTTACGGTACGTGTTTTTCCTTGCACCATCCTCGAAGAGCGAAAATTTAAAGTGGGCATCACATCGCCATTAATAATTGAGAACGAAAAAGCGATTTACCGCAACATTACTTTTCAAGGGCCATCAGCGAGTAATGCCCAAGAGGTTATTCGGTTTCGGTTCATGGAGGGTGATGAGAATGTGGTGATTCCGAATGGCTTCGAAAAAGATGAGGAAGGATTTTACAGACGCGAAAGTGCGTATGATCCTGATTTTACTTTGGAGGCGTCTACTCGGCCCATTCCTCAGAATAATCAGTTTGTCTTTCAGAAACATGCCTACAAAATAGAAGAATATACCCCCCTCTTTCAGCCAAAGGGTATTAAAAAACTTTATCTGGATTTGAACAATAGTTGGACGAAAGAAGAAGTTAGGGAATTACTTCAGCTTGCGAATCAGCGGGAAATTTTTGTTTATCGGCACGATTCGTTTGTTCAGATAACCGAAGAAAATCAATCATTAGCCTATGAATTAATGAAAAGAAACTATTCGTTGTTCCCGTTTCATTTGATAAAAGATGCGGAGCACAGTTTAGTTATTACCAAGGGAAGAACGATTTCTCCACATCTCAGCGACTTTAAGCGCAGCGAATTTGCGGAGGCTATGGAAAAGTATTTTTCAGAAAACCGCAAATGCCTGGTTTACAACGTAGGTGTCGAAACATCCGCTTATGTTCGGTCGCTTCGTGAGCTTAGGGCATTTGAATTTTTACATGGCTCTATCCGTGAATTAGAAACATTACTGAATGAAAATAAATTTGTATCAACGCAAGAGGATAATAACCAAATTGTTATTCACGATGCAAAAATAGTAATACGCAAGCAGCCCCTCCACGATACAACCCTCATTAGCAATGCACCGGATCACCTCGCACGCTTGTTTGCCTACAACAATGTGCTAAGGAAAGTAGGCAAAAATTATTTCAACGATGACTTTATCAACCAGGAGTTGGTAGATGAAGCCTCTACTGCGTATGTCGTTTCTCCGGTTTCCAGCTTAATCGTATTAGAATCGGCTAAAGACTACGAACGCTTTGATATCAAAGATAATGACAACAGTTTGAAGAACGCTTCCAAGCAATCGGATGGCGCAGTGCCGGAGCCGCACGAGTGGGCTTTGATCATTATAGCTCTATTAGTAGTGCTTTACTTTAAATTCTATCATACACGCTCTTCATGAATTTAAACGTAGCAGTTGAATTTTTGAACAAGCCATACCGCAAACTATTGGTAGTATTGCTATGCCTTTGTGCGGTAGGTGCCGTAGCCGCATTGCCACTTTGGTATGTATTGACCCTCAATTGCGTAATTGGGTTTTGTCTTCTCCCGTTTGTGGTGCACATCACCGGTAAATCCCGATTGAATATGCTAGCGCTAGTAGGCGTTGTTGTCTTAGGAATTTTATCGATGGTTTATCACCATAAGGTATTCTATTTCTTAGCGCTGGCCTTAGCCATTATTTTTTTCATTGATTTTTTTGTGGGCAAAGTGTCGGGATTGGTTTACTTCTTAATCGTATTTATGTCGCCTGTCTTTTATCAGGTATCTGTAATTTTAGGGTTCCCCATTCGGTTGTTGTTGAGCAATTGGACAGGTGCTATTTTAAAGGCAGCCGGAATGCAAGTAGAAGTGATGGGGAATTTGATTTGGATAAATGGCATTGATTTTTCTGTGGATGAAGCTTGTATGGGTTTGAATATGCTGGTGGTTTCATTATTGCTATCGGTTTTTATTATCGCTCAGCATCTGCGGAGACAGAAAAAGGATTTGCGATTGCTGGTCATGATCATTTTTTTCTGCCTCGTATTTTTATTCACCGTTGTTTCAAACCTTTTGCGAATCATACTCTTAGTGGTATTCCAACTGCTTCCGAATAACCCGTGGCATGAGGTGGTTGGCCTGCTTTGCTTATTCGTTTATGTCTTAATTCCTGTATACTTTCTAAGTAAAAAGTTGGCAAGGAATGCTGGTAACCGTGTTTCAGATTCAGCTAATTTGATCACCGTATCACTTTCACAAAAAAGCCTGATGTTCATGATAGGTGTTTTTGTTCTTTGTTGCGGTTTCGTGATGAATCCCGATCGTAAAGAAGGGTCCATCGAACATGCTGAGGTTATGTATGGGCAGCTACCGGTTGAAAAAATGCCAGGAGGTATTTCTAAAGTAATTACTAACGACATCCTGCTATATGTAAAGCCGATCCCTGATTTCTTTTCGATGGAGCATACTCCTTTGATTTGCTGGAAAGGGAGTGGCTACGAGTTTAAAGGCATACGAAAAGATCACAGTGCCAATTTCGAAGTCTATCGTGGTAAATTGAAGAAGGGCAACGATTATTTATATACTGCATGGTGGTATTTTAATGGAGCTAACGCTACCATTGATCAATTTACCTGGCGAACAGACATGCTCAAAGGAGCCAATCGTTATTGCCTGATCAACATTACTTCAAAAGATGAAAGTACACTGAATGAGTATTTAAAGGAAATTTTGGAAAACAATAAACTTGCCATTAAATAATTGGTTGTGACCTAGATTCTGGGTTAGAGCCATAGGTGTTAACAAACGTTCTCTTGACTCTTTGCGACATCATGAAGTAAGGTATCCAGATAGCAGCACCGACTATGCTTTGAGAAATATCTCTGTATCCCAGTTTCGTATTCGGATCGATGTCATAAGCAGCTATATTGTCAGCAATGGTTAAAAGAGCAGAAACGATATAAATGATGATGATGATTTTTGGCAAAGACGTTCTTCGCTGAAAAAACAAAATGACTGTAAGGATGGATATGACAAGAAAGACAACATTGTAAATATGTTCAGCAAATATAAACAGCGCATATCCATATTCCTTACTTTGAAACCAGGATAACCACCCATTTCCTGAAAGCAGATTTTCATCGCTGACGAGATCATACGTAATGCGCAACGGAGTAATGCACAAGCCAATCGATGGAAGTATCAACCAACCACCGATGGGTATACCCTGCGCAGCCGGATAATGACCGGCCGGATCATAGCGCGTATACAGATAGTAGGCAAGCAATAGCCCACACATCAACGACAGAAAGGAAACTAATATTCCGGGCCATTTGGCAAAATTCTTTGTTGCCAGATTTTTGTTGTAAGTTAATTGATATCTGAGATTATTCATCATTTTACCATGATCTTCAACATACTTTGCAAAATCAGCAACAGGAATAGATTCCTTTTTAGTAGTGTAGTCAGTCAGAACGGTTAAGAATTTGTTTTCATAAATAACCCGATAATGATAATCATAGTAGTCTGATTCTATTTTCTTTTCATCAGGTGAAATCGGCCACTCTTCCGGCAAAATAAGATGCATTTCATTGGAGTAATGAAGCGGATATACGAGCCGATATGGAGCTTTTCGGGCGCTGGATTTATTTGAAATACTAAAGTAATTTTCAAGCGAGATTGGATATAATTCGCAATAGATAACACCACTTTGTGTAGTTGATAAATTCCAAAATGATTTAATCCGATAATTTTCTTTTACTTTGAAGGTGTTGGTAGTTCGATTATCGTAGATTTCAATATCCTTACTCTTCTCTATAGTTGAATATAAGTTGCCATAATAATCGATATAGCCCTTTTGAATTGATTCTAAAGAGTTTTCAGCATAATAAGATCGTTGATAATCTGCTTCGCTACCCTCATAGGTTGTTTCTATTCGAAGCAAAGCAGCACCGCCAATACTGTCTATTTCATAGGTAAACACTTCATGAATTAATATTTTGGTGGAATCAGGAAAATCGGTTAGCCCCTTTGTGTTTGGGTTTACTACCAATCCCTTTCCGTAATTTGGGAATTGGATACTTTTCACGGTTCCTCCTTGACTGCTGATTGTTGGATCAACATAGGTTACTTCATTGTTCAGTTTAATTTGAACCACGCAATGATCAAATGATCCTGTAAGGGGAAGCTGTTCCGCAAGCTTATCTCTAAACGATGTGTTCACCAATACAGGATTAGACTCAATTCCTCGCGCATTTAGCAGCGTAGCCAGAAGCAATGATTTATCTTTACAATCACCAAAGCGTTGCTGAAAAACCTGAATAGGTGAATGAGGCTTGTGTGAGTTTAATCCAGATTCAAAACCTAAATACCTTATTTCATCTTGCACGAACCGAATTGCTTCCAGCGCAAACTCTTCGTCTGTCTCGCTTTTAAATTGAGGTAACAATTCATTTTTGACTTTAGTGAAATCGGATTCAGTTACCTGATAGCGTTTCGATGACCACTGCGCTACTTCTTGCCAGTTTTTGAAATTAGTAAGTACAATGCCATTATAAGGGTAATACCAAGCGGGCTCATTCTTATCTGATAAAAGCGCCTTTTGTTTAGCGATATCCCACGTATAAACTGTAGCATTATCTTTCTTTTGAATAGTTGGTTTAGGCGAATTATTCAGCGACTTTAACGAGATAGACATTGAAGTAGGGATGTTGAATCGGAGAAAGAACCGTTCAACAGGGACTCCAAAATTGAAATTTCTCCATCGGCTGAAGAAATTTTCGAAAACAGGGTTATATCCTTTACGCGTATATGCGTATTCAACGATATCGCCAACTCGAACATCCTTTAAATTCACAATGGCAGTAAGTGACCCATCATAGAGGTTTCGATCCAAATCTTGCTCGCGCTGAATCGTTTTTATTACTACTGGTAACTGATTGATTTCTTTACCATCTCTTAAGATTGTAATGGAATGGAAAACTAATTGTTCATAGGTCGGATCAAATTCAAAGTTAAGATCAGACATTTCTTGCAGCCCTTCATTCGAAAGAAATTTATAGACATTATGTGTATACGATTCTTTCGCCTCTACATTTTCTTGTTCATCTACCAACAAATAATAATACGATGATTCCTGGCCTGCCTCTGGCATAGCATTTTTGTTGTAGCCAATGTCTTCAATCCAGGATTTCTTAGGACCCTTCTTTATCGCAGGATGTTGCGAGAACGAATTAGTAAAGGAAAGAAAAAACAGGATGGCCAGACAGAGAATAGGATTAGAACGCATGCACTACAGAGTGTCAAATGAAACAATAAATAAATTTAGGGAGTTTCAAAGTTAGCAAAACTTACGAATGCTTGTCCATAAGTTAGATCGTCTACTTATATCTAAAACAATCTACTACGTGATCATTTACTAATCCGCAGGCTTGCATGTGCGCATAAATTACCGTGCTGCCCACAAACTTAAAACCGCGTTTGATTAGATCTCTGCTCAATGCATCCGACTCTGGTGTGGTAGCGGGGACTTCCTTCAAAGACTTCCGCTTGTTTACAATGGGCGTTCCACCTACAAATTGCCAGATGTAACGATCGAAGCTGCCAAACTCCTTTTGGATTTTTAAAAATTGTTTCGCGTTGTTGACAGCAGCATACACTTTCAGGCGATTTCGAACGATTCCCGGATCCAATAAAATCTTTTCCAGTCGGGCTTCGGTGAATCGCGCAACCTTGGCGGGATCGAAATCGGCAAACGCTTTGCGATAGCCCTCTCTCTTTTTTAAAATCATCGACCAGCTTAACCCGGCCTGCGCGCCTTCCAAAATCAAGAACTCAAAATGAACCCGATCGTCATGAACGGGCACGCCCCATTCTTCATCGTGGTAGCGAACGTATTGATCAAACCCCAGACACCACGAACACCTGATTTTTTCGTTCATCGTAATTTTATTTTTGATTGTCATGATTTGTTCCTTGATTTGAGCTGTGTTTGACGAAGAATCATCTAAAAGGAAAATCAGGCTTACGCCAACTGTTGCTTTCGCTAAGATACAACAATACTGTGCCTACCAAGAACGCTCGCATCGAGAAGTTAAAAACAAATTGTTTGACTATGGGCTTTATGCCAGTGAGGTAGATGATCTACTTTCTAAATTAATTGTGGAAGGATTCCTGAATGAAGAACGCTTTGCGAAAGCGTTTGCCGGTGGAAAGTTTAGAATCAAAAAATGGGGTCGCATAAAAATACAGCAAGAGCTGGAAATGCAAGGGCTCACGAAGCGATGTGTGGCCATTGGTCTCAAAGAAATTGATTCTTCTGATTATCGCAAAACACTGAAAACACTTATTCAAAAAAAGTCTGCTCAGACTAGCGAGCAAAATCCATTCAAGAGAAAAAACCTGATAGCGCGCTATGTGATCAGCAAAGGCTACGAACCCGAGATGGTGTGGGAGATGCTGAGGGAGGATTAGAAGATTATCCACGTAGAAATAGAGCACAAAAGTGGCCTATCGATTAATCTTTTCCGCGTGTTCTATAATTCTATGTTTTCCAGGTAGTAAAAAAACTTTGTGCCTTCGTGCCTTAGTGGTGAAAACGACAATTTACGACAACGCAATTACTTCAGCCCCTTTTGGATTGAGCAGATACGAATTAACTAAATTCTGCACAACTCTGTTTTCTTTTCCGGGCTTGATAAAATTCTTGGCTGTTTCTAAGTTAAGTACCGCTTCATCTTTATGGAAAAAGCCAAAGCCCAAATAACTTCCATTTTCTACCAACACCAACGACTTCTCTTCTGCTTTGCGACCTTGACCGATAATCGCAACGGATTCACCACCTTCAAAAAATGAATCGATGGATTTTTGGGCACGCTTATTATACTTCTTAACCGACTCAATTCCCTGGCAGGCTCCTTTGCATGCACCCGTTTGGTGACTGAAGCAAAGTCCTTTCGCTAACTGAAGGCCACTCAGCTTGGGGCATAGTTCAAATTCTTTCACTTTCTCCCACATGAAATTCCACGCATCACCTTTTGAGCTGAACGTAATCAATGGCTTGGTTCCTTTGCTGATGATGTTGATGCCAAAACGCAGATAGCCGTTGCGATCTAGAATCGCAGGAAATACGCAGGCTGTGGCCTAAATACAATCTCGCTCAGAAATACAAAGTAGAAGAGTGGGGCATTTTCGATTATGAAGATCGCAACGGCTATCTGCGTTTTGGCATCA
>JAJTHV010000393.1 GCA_021300095.1 Flammeovirgaceae bacterium
ATCACCTTTTGGTTATCCTACCGGTTCTTCCATGATGTGCCCCGAATGTGGACATGAATGGAATCCCACTGAAGTATCTGCCCCCATCGAAACGGTGAGCGATGCAATGATTGTAAAAGATTCCAATGGTGCCGTATTGCAAGATGGTGACACGGTGATCTTAATCAAAGATCTGCCGGTGAAGGGCGCCAGCAAAGCTATTAAAGCCGGCACGAAGGTGAAGAACATCAAACTCACTTCAGGCGATCACAACATCGATTGTAAAGTCGATGGATTCGGTGCGATGGCGCTGAAATCAATTTTTGTAAGGAAGGGAAGTTAATGACTGTCTGTTCGTGATCGTTCAGCGTGTAGAACGATCATCAAAATTCTCTTGTTTTTCTTGTATCTTTAGCTTGACAAATACCTGATAATGGAAGCAATTAAAATAAATGTGAATAAACAAATGGACGGCTATACGTTCAGTATCACCCCGTCCATCCGGCAAATGATTAAAGATTGGTTTCCCAACTCTCATCCAGCAAATAATATTTTTGTCGCCTACGACATCAAAAGTGATTTCGAAGTTTATTATGGCAAACTAGAAAGCTACATTTATCCAGCTTTACTTGGAGTTGATAACCAAAACGAACTGCAAAAAAAGGTGAATGAAATACAATTCATTGACACTCAAACCGGCAAAGTGTTGCATACGCATAAGGTAGCCGCGTGAAGAAGAATTATCATCTCTATTTAGGTAAGGCTGGACATCTAACAGTTATGTCTGAATTTCTAACCCGTGGTTGGAATGTTGCCATTCCAGAAGTAGACATTGGTGACGACATTTTTGTTGTTCAGGACATAACGGAACTCTGAGAAGAGTTCAAGTTAAAACATCCACATCAACCGCAAGGCAAAATAGTTTTAGTGGACAATTCAATGTGCCCTTAAATCAGCTCAAAAACATTGCAAATATTCCCGTTCATTATGTCTTTGTTGTTCGGCACAATGATCAATGGACAAAGCCCGTTGTAATTCGCCAAGACTATTTACTTGACCAATGGCAGAATGACAAAATTGGCTCTGAACATGATGGGAATCTAAATTTATATTTTTCTTATTCTAACAACAAGGTAGAATCTTCGGGGCTTGATTTAAGTAAGTATGTTTCAGACTTTTCTGACTTCCCCATTATTGAAGAGTAGTACTGCGTAGTGCAAAAGTGAATCGTTGTCAGCAAAGCTGAGATGTGTTTATTCAAGCAACCCAATCAATTAGTCCACTTCCGCTTTCTTCTTGTTGGTCAGAAAGATCATTCCGATCACAAAGCAAACTGCTGCCACTACAATCGGATACCACAAACCTACAAACGGATCGCCCAAGGGGCTTGCAGATGAAATACTTCTGGAATACAACCACGTAGCGATGAAAGGTGTCAATCCACCGAAAATTCCATTACCAATGTGATAGGGCAATGACATCGATGTGTAGCGTATTCGTGTGGGGAACAACTCGACCAGAAAGGCGGCAATAGGTCCGTAGACCATCGTTACCAATACAATTTGAATAAATACCAGTCCAATCATCCAACCATAGTTACTTCCACTCAACACTACTTCATTTTTCGAAGAAATGACTTTGCTATTTTTTGTTTTCTCGACAGCAATACGTTGCGTTGCATCCGTAAAGAAGTGTGTGCTTGTTACTGTTCGCAACGTATCACTTCCCTCCACTGACAGGCTTCGTTCAATTTGCGCTTGCGCAGTAATTTCGGTCTTCTCCGCAAGATTTGTAAGCGCATACATCTTTTGATAGATCGGTCGGTACAACACCACCGCCAGCAACATACCTGTCAGCATAATGAATTTTCTACCCACCTTATCCGACCACGCTCCAAATACGATAAACAAGGGCGTGCCCAACACCAACGCAATCGCCATGATGTAATTCGACTGAACGTATTCTAATTGGCATGTCTTCTGCAAAAAGGAAAGCGCATAAAATTGCCCTGTGTACCACACCACGCCCTGCCCTGCCGTAGCGCCAAACAATGCGATCAACACTAACTTCAGATTTTCTTTTTTTCCAAAACTCTCCTTGATGGGATTCACCGAGATTTTTCCTTCGGCTTTGATCTTCGCGAAAAGCGGTGACTCGCTCATGCGCATACGAATATATATCGAGATACCTACCAACAAGGCAGACAACAAGAACGGCACGCGCCATCCCCACGATGCAAAGGCATCTACTCCTACCGACTGACGCACGGCTAGAATAACTCCGAGCGAAACAAACAATCCGAGTGTAGCCGTAATCTGAATGAAGCTGGTATAAAATCCTCTACGGTCGGCAGGTGCATGCTCCGCTACATAGGTAGCAGCGCCTCCATATTCCCCGCCAAGGGCCAACCCTTGCAGCAAGCGTAAAATCAAAACAAATAATGGAGCAAACAAGCCGATGCTTTCATAACCCGGCACGAGACCAATGGCGAACGTAGAGCCACCCATCAGTACCAATGTTACTAAGAAGGTGTACTTACGCCCTACCTTATCACCGAGCCGGCCAAACACGAGCGCTCCGAAAGGTCTCACGACAAACCCCGCAGCAAACGTGGCGAGCGTGGAAAGAAATGCCGCTGTGGGATTGGACTTGGGAAAAAACTGCTCCGACAGAATCGTTGCCAAACTTCCGAAGATGAAGAAGTCATACCATTCGATCAACGTGCCTACTGATGAGGCCGCAATGACCGTCCAGAGTTTACGTTTTTCCTCTTTCGTAACTACCGAAGCACTCATGTACGATTTACCAGAATGCGATGTACAATGCAGAAATTATTCCCATCAGCAAAACAGCACCGATGGCAAAAGGTCGCTCGATCGTAAACATGTCGCGCGTAACGATGATCCCATCTTTCTTTTCCTTGTAAGGAGAAATCAAACTCACCACTACCATCAGGGCTACTAAGATCAAGAAAACAATACCCATACGGTTCAGGAACGGTATCTCTGGATAATATTCGTTGATGCCAATGCCTAAAGGTAAAGTCGCGATGGCTGCAACTAATGCGGCCATGCCGTTGGCTCGCTTCCAGAACATTCCTAATAAGAAGATAGCTACCACTCCCGGTGAAATCAATCCGCTAAACTCTTGTATGAATTGAAACGCCTGGTCGAAGCGACTCAGTTGAGGAGCCATAATGATGGCGATGATCATGGCTGCTACAATGGCGAACTTGCCCACGTTCACCAAGTTGCGCTCGGAGGCGTCTTTCTTGAAGAACTTCTGATAGATATCTAATGTAAAGATCGTGGAGATACTGTTGGCTTTACCTGCCAATGAAGCTACAATAGCTGCAGTTAATGCTGCGAACGATAAGCCTTTTAGGCCAGCAGGCAACAGGTTTAATAAGACAGGATACGCTCTGTCTGATTTAATTACTTGCGTAGTTGGATCGAGCATTTCCGCCTGGAAGAATCCATTTTTATACAACACAAATGCGGCAATACCGGGCAACACCACAATCACCGGCATCAATAACTTTAAGAAAGCAGCAAACAACAAACCTTTCCGCGCAGTTGGCAAATCAGCCCCCAAGGCACGTTGTGTAATGTATTGGTTACAACCCCAGTAGCCCAGATTGGCAATCCACATGGCTCCAATGATCACGGCCAAACCGGGAAGCTTCTGATAGGCATCTTCGGTGCCACCTTTCCCATCGGGGATCATCATATCCCCTTGGTTGAGAATCATGTGGAAGTGATCGGAGGCGTTGTTTTTCACAAATACTAATGCATCCCACACACCACCGCCACTGATCTTATCGGCTACCAACTCGAGTGCGAGGTACGTAGTGGCCAATCCGCCCAGAACGAGCACCACTACTTGAATCACATCGGTATATCCAATCACTTTCATCCCGCCAAGGGTAATGAACACCGCAAAGATGGAAAGTCCAATTACACACACCGTAAAGCTTAAACCAGTAATGGTCTCAACTGCCAATGCACCTAAATAAAGTATTGAGGTGAGGTTCACGAAAATATACACCAACAACCAAAACACCGCCATGATGGTAGCCACCAACGGACTGTAGCGTTGGGACAAAAACTGCGGCATGGTGTAAATCTTATTCCTGAGATAAATGGGTAGAAAGAAAGCAGCTACGACTATTAATGTAACGGCAGCCATCCACTCGTACGAGGCAATGGCAAGCCCCATCGCAAAGCCGGAACCCGACATGCCGATGAATTGCTCTGCTGAAATATTGGAGGCGATCAGCGATGCGCCAATAGCCCACCAGGTAAGCGATCCCTCGGCTAGGAAGAAATCTTTGGAGTCGATCTCACTGCGCTTCTTGCGAGTGTAGATCCAATAGCCATACAGTGAAACAATTAAGAAGTAAACAAGAAAGACGATGTAATCGGATATCTGTAACTTTTGCATGGTGGTTTAGGGTGCGGGTATGATTGACACACCCTGCGTTAGGTTAACTAAATAAAAATCAGGTTCTTTTTTGAAAGTAGCAACATATTGGTGTAATACTTTTTCGCGGAAGCTTTTGATCTTTTCCGTTTGGATGAGATTGAGTGTGCATCCGCCAAAGCCACCGCCCATCATGCGGGCACCGAGCACCGAATCTTTCTCTTCTTCGGCCAGTGAAACCAGAAAATCCGATTCATCGCAACTGACTTCATATGCCTGGCTCAGTCCCCAGTGAGTTTCATACATCAACTTTCCAAATTCTACCAACTCACCTTTTTTAAGGTGCGTTGCTGCGCGCTGCGCGCGATTGATTTCTTCCACTACATACAAACATTTGATGAAGACATCCTCCCCCAACTTGTCCTGAAACTCATAGAGCATAGCGCGGCTAACATCACGCAGCGACTGTACTTCCGGATGGTGCTGATGAATCACAGCCACACCTTGTTCACAGGCTCTTCTACGATCATTATAAGCTGAAGACGCCAGTGTGTGCTTTACTTTGGTATCAATCAGTAACAATGAATATGCTCCTAAATGAACCGGGATCACCTCATGCTGCAACGCCCGGCAATCCAAGAGTAATGCAGACTGTTGTTGTCCCATCAGGCTGGAATACTGATCCATGATGCCACACTGCAAGCCAACAAATTCATGTTCGGCATGCTGCGATAGCTTCGCCAGTTGCAAGCGACTGAGGTTGGCCTGAAAGAGATGATTCAAACCCATTCCAAAACCGTTGCACAGGGCAGCCGAAGATGAAAGCCCGGCTCCTGCCGGAATATCGCCACCAAAAACACAATCAACTCCGTGAATGCGCACACCCGCGCGTCCAAATCCATCAATCACTCCCATCAGGTAATTCACCCACGTTTCTCCGGGGTTCAGATCATGAATAGAAAACGAAACGCCTTCTTCCATATCCAACGAATAAACGTTGCAGCGATCGGTTTGGCTGGGAGACATGGCAAAGTAGATAGCCCGATCAATGGCAGCGGGAAGGACGAATCCTTCGTTATAATCCGTATGCTCACCCATTAAATTGATACGGCCCGGAGCCTTGATGAGAACTGGATTACTCGGAAACTTTTGGCGGAAGGTGTTTACAACCTTACTTACAACATCAGACATCTTACAAGTATAACACACCACACCATCAAAGCAAAAGGAGCCGCGTAATTTGTTGTCCGTGCCGCACACAACCGGATAAGGCCAAACAGTCATTAGGCGTTAGAACTCCTGGCGCTTCGAAACCAAGGTGCGACCATGATTTGAAACTCCGAATTCGGACACCTATGGGCAAAATGTGAACAGCACGCTGAGGGATACCTACCTTCTATTACGCCAAAACGCGGTTTAGCTTCTGGTATGTGGTTTGCAACCTGCTGTAAAACCCTTCACCCATGCTCACTCATTACTTCGTTCACTTCTTCCGCAGCATTCAGCGTCAAAAGTTATTCTCGCTAATCAATTTATTGGGACTTACAGCCGGAATCACCAGCGCTTTGCTGATCTTTCAATATGCACAGCATGAGTTTAGCTACGACACCTTTCACCACGATTCCTCCAACATCTACCGCATCAATCAAACGTTCATCTGGGGCGAAAACAGCAATCACGAGTTTGCCTCAACAGGGCCGGGTGTAGCTTATGCCGTGAAGGAAGAGTTACCGGAAGTGAAGTTGATCTCCAGCATTCACACGCCCGGAGATCAATTGATATCGTATACCAATTCCAACAAACAAGTTATCACCTTCGACCAGACCCACATTCTGGCTGCCGATTCCAACTTCTTTCAGCTATTCAATTTTCCTTTGGTAAAAGGCAACCCGGCTTCGGCTTTGCGGCAGGCAAACACGATGGTGATGACCGAAAAAACGGCTCACAAATATTTTGGTGACGAAGACCCGATGGGCAAACTGGTACGAATGGGTACCGGAGAGCAACAACAGACTTTTGAAGTGACCGGCATTGTGAAAGATTTACCTAGCAACACGTATCTACAGTTTGAGATGTTGGTATCAATGACAAGTTATCCGGTGATCAAAAAGCTATACTGGAGTTGGGTGTGGACGCAGTTGGAAACCTATGTATTGTTGGATCCATCCGCATCGGTGGCACAGGTACGTGAAAAGTTAAAAGCAATTCCGCCCAAACATGCCGAAGCAACCTTGCAGCGTGTGATGAACATGTCGTATGCGGATTATGTGAAGTCGGGCAAGAAGTGGGAATTGTTTTTACAACCGATCACCGGAATCCACTTGCCTTCCAAGGTAGTTTATAACCGACTTGCCAATGATGGGAACATGGTGATTATGTACTCGCTGGTGGGTGCCGCCATCTTCATTATTTTACTTTCGTGTGTTAACTTCATGAACCTTTCAACTGCCCAATTCACCAAGCGGATGAAAGAAGTGAGTGTGCGCAAGATTCTGGGATTGAGTCGCACTTCGCTGAGTATCGGGTATTTTATGGAGGCGTTTATCTTCTGTGTGATCGCATTCGGCATTTCACTGGCCTTGATTCAGGCATTAATGCCTGCGTTCAATTTGCTGGTTGGCCGTGAGTTGCATTTCAGTTTGTTGAATAATCCAAATCTGCTAATGGCATTGGGTGTTTTGCTTTTCGCGAGAAAAACTTGATATGTTTTTGTTCCAATCAACTGCCCTTTGCGAAAAAAAACTACGGTAGCCAATGAGTCCTGCCCAAAAGTTGTTGACGGAGTGGTAAAAAAACTAATTCCAAAAAAAATGACCAAATAAGA
>JAJTHV010000280.1 GCA_021300095.1 Flammeovirgaceae bacterium
CACTGAAGGTGACTCTGCGGGAATATTGAACATCTTCTATGTGCCCTTCACAAGAACTTCGATAATCATACTCTAAAAATTTGCTGCCATTGACAGTAATACGTACCCATCATAATCGACCAATTGATCAATGCCTGTTAAGAATAGCTTGTCTTTATTCACCGTGTATCGGTTTTCTAAACGCATCACAAAATTTGAATTGAAACTCCGCTCAAGTGTTAAGGTAATGCTCTGTGACTGCCACCCATTGGTGTTATTGGTAGTATTGATCAAAGAAGGTGTTACCAACTTGCCATTCAATTCAGGTATCATATTTTTAGGATCGTGCACCATGTCCCAGCGAGAAGCCAACGACCAATCTGTATTAAAGCGATAGCGGGCAGAAAATGCTGGCGCAATCATAAATAATTCAGTGTCAGGAGCACCTGATTGGAGCTGATAAGCAACATCCAACATGGGAACCAGCGTCCAATTGTTGAAGGTATATTTCCAGAAAAGGTTGTGATACATTCTGCTACGATAAAACGACTCTCCGATCTCGCGCACATCACCGAGGTAGACGCCCCAATTGAAGAAGGAGTTTTTATGATTATCTCGTTGCACAACCAACCCCAGTGCCTTCTTCCCATTGGCATCTTTGATTTCTTGCCATCCATTTAAAACCATCAAACGCACCGACCAATCCTTGTTCAATTCATACTTCAATCGAACACCCGCTTCATAGTCGGGGGCAAAATCGGCAATATAACCGCGGGTTGCATGCAGGTTTTCTTTACTCAGGAAAATCTCAAATCCATATAAAGAAGGAAAAATGCCGGCTTCCACCGAGAATCGTTTCGTGAATTGATAATTAAAGCTGGCTTCTCTTACCAAACGCATAGACTCAATTTCCTGTGCGTACAGCGACTCTACAATGTCGCCCGTGTGAAGTGCCAGTCGAAACGTTAATTTGTCCAGTTCATACGTGGCCCCAAGGTAAGCATACGGCATGGTGAACTTGTCAGCAAATAACGGAGAGCTTGTGTATTGGCGTCTACCAAAATCAACAGTGGCGGCCCGAGTGGGATCATGAAATCCGGCAGCATAGATAAAATCAAAATAACCGTTGATGGAAAGATTGCCCTGTCTTTTCTGGGTGGTCTTACTTGTGTCTTGAAGAGTCTGGGTATTTTGAGCAATCGTGTTGAATGAAAAAATTAAAAAAAAGAATAAATAGCAGTAAACTTTAAGCATGCTAAAAGAATTTAGAATTTGAAATTTGATTTTACCTGTTCGAAAGAACAGTCTCTCAAATTCGTAGCCCACTCAATAAAACGAGTCGGTTGACAGCTGAAATGTGGGATGGCATCAGCTTGGCATGCAGGTGAATGATGGTGGAATAAGAAAGGATCCGAAAGGAATAGGAAACAGCCGGATCAAATTGCTTGGTGATGCGTGAATTGGCGGGGGTTGGGTGGGTTTCTTCTACAAGAAGTGAAGGCCCTTGTTCAATGTTATCATCGATGAACAGTAAGCTTTCATGGCCAAAGGAATCTACAGGTAGGCTTAATGCTACTTGCTGATACGTAAACCACGCACTAAATAAAAGGAGTATGACCATGGCACCGTAACGTGCATAACTCCTCACAAAAGAAACTACCGATTTCATTTCGCTGCAAAGATAAAGAACTTTCCCGCTCCTAAAAGAGCTTTTTGGATGCTCCGAGTCATGGGTATAAGCTACAAAAACTACTATCGTTTGAAGGTTGGCAAAGACCACCAACAAGCGTGAGTATCCCAACCAATCAAATGAATATCTGGACCATTGATTTGGCTCCAAATAAATTGGCCGAACTTAAAGCACCCGACACGAATTCGGTTAATTTTGAGTTCATAAAGTAACTCTTTGGCGATGACTCAAGAAAAGATAAATCCTGGAACCCGTCTGGGAACCATGTTTTTAGATCACATCATCATGTGCGGTGTAGCAATGATTTTTGCCATTCCGGGAATGATCAGTGCTTTTTCACAAGCATTTAATATAAGCCACGAACAAACGAGCCAAAATATATTTGGCGACATGATGTATGTGATGTTGATCGGATTTGCTACTTACTTTTGCAAAGACTCCATCCAAGGAAGAAGTCCCGGTAAACGAATTTTAAAACTTCAGGTAGTAAACAATACCACAGGGATAGCGGCATCTCCGCTCAGGTGCTTTATTCGAAATCTATTCTGTGTCCTGTGGCCCATCGAAGCACTTGTTGCGTTGGCAAATCCGGAAAGGCGAATCGGAGATTTTGTGGCAGGCACTAAACTGGTTCCCTTTGAGCCAACCACTGAACCACAAAAACTAAATTGGCTCCAAATCGGAATGGCATTTGTTCTCGGTTATGGACTAATCCTACTCTACGTCATTCCATTTAATACGCTAATGTCCGGAGGCGAAAAAATTGATTATATCGAAACTTCCTACAACGAACAAGACAGCAAAGCGCTTGAGCAGTTATTCGCTGACAGTTTGGGAAACAAACTCACAGCCGACATAAAAGTATACGACAAAATTCAAGGCGAAGACCTGAAGTATATCTCGTTCATTTTCCGACTTAAAAAGAATTACCTGACTAATGACGAATCCTTTGAGCAGTTAAAAGCAGAGATTCTACCATTAGTATACTCGAAGTTTCCCGAGGAAACGTTTGTGGGGCGGGTTCAATACGTTTATCAATCGGACAACAGTGTGCAAACAACTATTCAGTATCTGGACTGGCGTACGTCAGAAGATAATCCATAGGGTTGTGAAAGAGTAGGATGTAGAGAAGTCATTGTGTTAGTGTGTTATACTCATTCGATTCAAACACCCGATGCGATGAGTTGAATTCAAAGGAAGGTTAACTGTCATTTTAACAAAGTGTAAAATGTTTGAGACTTTTGTGCATGTTTTATTTGCGGTACTTTGGACATATATTAGTATTGTGTTCTTGATAATTTTTTTTAGTTGACAACAATGCATTAATCTAAGAGAAATAAATGAAGAATTGAGTGGCATTCCCTTAAAAAAAGACTGTGGAGAAAGGCAGGAGATTATGAAAAGTTAATTTCTACTCCTTAAATAAATACGACTCACAAATGCAAAAACTTCGAAAAATTCATCCCGACTTTTTATATCTGTTGGAAATGAAAGAACAAAAACTCATCAACTTGTTTAAAGACCTGCGGGAATACATTCTTGAAATTCATCCGGACAGCAACGAGATGCTGTACCACACGCATGCATTAACCACTGTATTTTCCATCTCCGATAAGTTGGGGGATGCTTTTTGTATGTTGCCCATCTATACCAATCATGTAAACTTAGGATTCAATAAAGGCACGCTGCTCAAAGACCCACATCAATTGTTAACCGGCACAGGTAATCTGATCCGGCATATTCCGGTAGAAAACCCCAAAGATTACCGAAACAAAAAGGTGAAAGACCTGATAAAATCCGCTGTTCAATTGGCCATCGATGAGATGGATAAACCATCATCGGTTAAGGGGAAAGTGATTTCGAAAATAAAGAAGTGAGAGTTCAACAAACTACAATCCAGTAACAAGTAAAGGCCGTACTTTCTATGGATAACGAACTCTTTTTTTACTTAGGTCTCTCTGCCATCATCATTCATGAAATGGATGCCGTTCGATGCAAGGAATGGAGAATATTTCCGGGACTGTCATTGCTCAACGATGCATGGGGATTTAAACTATTTATGCTCGCACATGTGCCGCTGTTCTATTTTCTGTTTTGGGGACTCATGAGAAACGGAGATCATACACAACTGAAGTTTGCGCTTGATGTATTTTTTATGATCCATGTAGGGCTTCACGTACTCTTCCTGCAACACAAAAAGAATGAATTTAAAGACTTGGTATCATGGGCAATTATCATTAGTGCCGGATTGTTCGGGCTATTGGATATCCTGCTTAAAATGTAAGTGCTTTTTTAACGCATGCCATTGGGGCAACCCGAAAATGATTGCTGCATAAAAGTGTTGAAACCCAAACTTTCAGAGCCCGTTAAAACTACGGATTTTCAATCTCTGAGTCCGATCGGATTTTGAAAAAAGCAGTATAATTGCAACCTGAAAAAGTGAAGTATTGCGCATGAGATCATTTGTACAGAGAAATTCTAATCCGGTTCTCCGGTTCTTTCCCACCCTCAGTTTATTTCTCGTTCTATTGCATTCATTTTCATCGTGTAAAGATGAAAATGAGGCCATCGTAGCCGAGCCCAATCTGTTGGGGCTGCCCAAGGTGATGTCTGAATTGTACCAGGATGGCAATCAGGTAGGCGATCTAAATGGAAAGGTGACCTACAACGGAAGCAAGATCACCGAAATATTCTACAATAGCACACAAAAGAAAGTGTTTACTTATACCGGAGATCTGATCACAAAAATTGAACACTACCAAGCCGGCACCATTCGGTTCATTCATACCTACCGTTATACCGATGGAAAATTGGTTGAATATACCAACAACGATCAACTCACCGGAAACAGAGATCATATTACATACACTCATCAATCGGACGGTACGATTGCCTATGAACAAACCTATAGTTTCAACGGTCGTGACGATTGGAAAAAAACAGGTGAGCTGACGTTCGAAAATCAGAATCTCACGAAGGACATTGCCGAATTTACATTTTTCAGCATAAATGATGAATACAACATCATAGTAAATCTGTTAGAATACGATGATAAGCCCAACCCATTCCGAAACATAACCGGATACAATGCCTTACTGAATCTAAAAGGAACCATCGGCACACATAATATCACTAGCGACTATACCTACACCAGCAGTTATAAAAATGAAGTGCAGTATGCCGAATCATTAATGGGCAAAGAATATGAATTTGCCTATGACAAAGAAGGGCGCACCACTCAAATAGACCGCTACAGCAATGAAAAAGATGGAGGTGAGATTTTGTATCTCGATCGGATCTTTAAATTTCAATACTAGTATTTCACCGTAAATAAAAACCTCCAAGACAAATGGAGACTCCACTCGTCCTGGAGGAAAACAAAAATTGGTACAGCATTTATACACACCCCCCTAGCAGGCTGTACCCCCCTGCTCTTTTCTGATCACACTATCTGGTTTTCAACAGTCGTTTATCTACAGAATAAATCCGTGGTTGTAGCACTCGGCCAAAGCTGGACCCGGATTTAGTAAATGGTCCATAGAAAATAGCATACCCCGAATCATCCGCACTCATCTTCTTCATAACATGGGTATTTTCATATCCGAATCCATTTAAGTTTAATGTGTAATACAAGTCGCTGGAG
>JAJTHV010000289.1 GCA_021300095.1 Flammeovirgaceae bacterium
GGAAAAACCCTCTTCAGCTTAGAGATACTTCCGCCTTTGAAAGGAGAAAACATTCGCACCCTATTCGATAATATGGATCCTTTGATGGAGTTTAAACCTCCGTTCATCGATGTCACCTATCATCGCGAAGAGTACGTTTACAAGAAGAAGGAAAACGGCTTGTTGGAGAAGCGATCTACACGCAAGCGCCCAGGCACGGTAGGCATTTGTGCGGCCATTCAAAATCATTACAAAGTGGATACTGTGCCCCACATCATTTGTGGTGGCTTTAACAAAGAAGAAACGGAGAATGCGTTGATCGACTTGCACTTTTTAGGAATTGATAACGTATTGGCGTTGCAAGGTGATGCCATTAAATCAGAAGCCCGGTTTGTTCCGGATCCGGATGGACATAAATATGCTTCCGAGTTAGTAGAGCAAATTGTGAAAATGAATCAGGGGCGTTTTATTGACGAAGAGTTAGAAAACGCTTCGCCTACCAACTTTTGTATAGGCGTTTCCGGTTATCCGGAAAAACACTTTTCGGCACCTAACTTGAAAATTGACCTGAAGTACCTGAAGAACAAAATAGACTTGGGCGCAGAATACATTGTGACTCAGATGTTTTTTGATAACCGCAAGTTTTTTGATTTTGTAGCCAAGTGCCGCGAGGCAGGAATAACTGTGCCCATCATACCGGGTATTAAGCCGATTACTGCCAAAACCCAAACCAATGTATTGCCTACCATTTTTCACATCGATCTGCCGGAAGAGTTGGCCGATGAAATTGAGAAGTGCAAGGACAATGCAGCTGTAAAACAGGTAGGAATCGAGTGGACCGTAAAACAATCCAAAGAATTGATGCAACACGGTGTGCCACTGGTTCACTTTTACTCCATGGGTAAATCCGACCCGATCTATAAAATTGCTAAACAGTTATTCTAAGCTTGTATTCTCAAATCATTTGCAGATAGACGTCATCACTTTGGCGTCTATTTTCATTTGGAGTTTTTGCGCTTGCTTTAGGTCGTCACACGCTTCTTTTGTTTTACCTAATTTGTGATATGTCAGTGCCCGGTTGTAGTAGGCAAGTGCATATTCCGGATACAAAGAAATAGCAATCGTATAATCTTCAATGGCTTCGGCATGGCGATTCAGTTTGGTTAATAAATTTCCTCTATTCAGCCAGGCTCTTTCATAGTCCGATTTGATGCGTGTAGCGTGTGTGTAGTCGGCTAGCGCGCCTTGACTATCCTTTAATTTCTCTTTGGCGATGCCTCGCTGCAGGTAGTTATCCGGTTCGTCTGATTCCAATGATATAGCTTGCGTAAAATCATCGATGGCGCCTTTCCAGTTTTTGAGCTTCAACCGGACATAACCACGTTCGGAGTAGGAGTAAGGCAACTTTGGATTTTTGGCGATCGCATCCGTCAACTGTTTTTCAGATTCAGTCAGGTTGCCTTGAAAACCTGATATCACCGCAACGTTATGCGTGGCGGTAGGATTCGCTTCATCTAGCGAAAGCGCCTGTTTGAAATCGGCTAGGGCACCTACTGTGTCTTTAGAAGATTGTAGGATCAAGCCGCGATTTACATAATAATCTGCTGTAGATTTTTCGATGCGAATGGCTGAATCGAGGTACGCGATTCCCTGTTTGTAATTCCGAAGCTTCCATTCGATCAAACCGAGGTAGTTCAGGTAAATGGCTTTTGAATTTCCCTGCGTGGTGAAGACCTTATTGCTCTGTCCACCCTTATCGGTTTGAAAAAATACGGTATTGGTTTCGCCAGGAGGTAATAACAATAATTTCTTAAAATCATCTTTGGCGGCTGCCCATTGCCCATTATTGTACCTGAGTAGACCTCTGGTCAGGATCGCTTCAGCATCTTGGGGTTTGGCATCGAGGTAAATGTTGTAATCGGTGAGCGCTCCTTTAGAGTCACCCAGCTTTTCTTTCGCGAAGCCCCGCAGCGAATAGGCATCCCAGAAATACGGGTCGATACGAAGGCATTCGTTCAAATGCGCTAAAGCTGTGCGATAGGATTGGTTCTGTATAGCGCGTTCACCCAATGCCAAAAGTTCGGTCGGTGTTCGTGGCTTCTGCGCAACGGCCGCCTCAAACGATAGCAACAGCAAAATACTCAATGCAAAATGCAGGACTCTCACGAAACGGAAGGAAAGTAAAATATCGCGCATAGAAAGCTCAACTATTTCTATTCAATTCTGTTTATAAGCATATGGAAACCACAAAAAAGGCGAAATCAAAAAAAACAATTTCAAATCCATCCGAGGTTCAATCTGCTTACCGCGATTATCTCTTAACAAATGGCAAGAAACCAGCATCCGTTTTTAGCTTCTGCAAAGATCTTCAATTGTCAGAAGCTGAGTTTTATACGCACTTTGCTTCCTTCGAGGCGATCGAAAAATCAATCTGGGAAGGCTACATTTCTACCACAGTGGATCGATTGACCACCGATGAAGCGTATGCTCAATTCACTGCGCAAGAGCGCGTGCTTACGTTTTACTTTTCATTAGTGGAATTGTTGAAAAACGACAGAAGCTTCGTTCTTCATCAACTCACTTCCGTGAATGCGCCCACCATGCTTCCGGATTTTATCAAAGGATTCAAAAAGAGTTTTGAGGAGTGGATTAACTCGGTATTAGCGGAAGCGAAAAGCACGGGCGAAGTGGCTAAAAGACCCTTCCTCGATGAACGATATCACCATCTTTTTTGGTTGCACCTTTGGTTCATCCTACAGTTTTGGGCCAAAGATCAAAGTCCCAACTTCGAGAAGACAGATGCAGCCATCGAAAAGTCGGTAACATTAGCCTTCGAATTGATCGGCAAAGGTGTACTGGATAATGCTCTGGACTTCGGAAAATTTCTCTATCAGAACTCAAAAAATTAGACAGAACAAACTCAATGGCCAAACAAAAGGAGCAGACCAGCATACCTACCACGAAAGTACAGCGAGCCTCCAAATTTATTTCTACGGGAGCAAAAATCGGAACAAATTACTTAAAGCATTACAGCAAAAAGCTGGTCAATCCAGATCAAACGAAAGACGAACTCCACGCCAATAATGCTGTCGATATCTACAACTCCCTCAGTCAGTTAAAGGGCAGTGCATTAAAGGTTGCTCAAATGCTGAGCATGGATAAAAACCTGTTGCCTACAGCCTATCAAGATAAATTTGCGATGGCGCAATACAGTGCCCCGCCATTGTCGTATCCACTGGTGGTGCGCACTTTTGAAAAGGCTTTTGGCAAGCGACCGAACGAAATTTTTGATACGTTCGCTACCAGTGCTTCGAATGCGGCTTCTATTGGTCAGGTGCATCAGGCAACTTACCAGGGCAAGAAGCTGGCCGTTAAAATTCAATATCCCGGAGTAGGAGATAGTGTGAAGAGCGATTTAGCGATGGTGAAGCCGATTGCCTTGCGCATGTTTAAGTTGAATCCCAGCGAATACAACGAATTTATTGGTGAAGTAGAGTCACGGTTGTTGGAAGAAGCAAACTATGAATTGGAGTTGCAACGCTCCATCGACCTTTCTACTCAATGCAAAGACATTCCCAATCTGTTTTTCCCAACCTACTATCCCGAGTTTTCATCTTCACGAATTCTGACAATGGATTGGGTGGAAGGTCAGCCATTGGGTGAAGTACTGAAGCAGAAAGTCCTCACGATTGAAGAAGGGCAGAAGCTCGGACAGGCGTTGTGGGACTTCTACCATTTTCAGATGCACACACTTCACTCGTTGCATGCCGATCCACATCCGGGCAACTTCATCATTACACCCGACCGCAAGCTAGGGGTGATTGATTTTGGCTGCGTGAAAGTGATTCCAACCTCATTCCATAAAACTTACTTTCAACTTTTACACCCGGATATCCTTCAAAACGAAGAGAAGAAGCTGCGGGTGTTCAAAGAGTTGCGCTTTATTTATGATGATGATACCGAGGAAGACAAGCGCTTCTTCAATCAAACTTTTTCAAAACTGGTGGAGCTACTGGGCAGGCCATTCCGCACACCGCGCTTCGACTTCTCTGATTCTGAATACTTCCGGCAGTTGTATTTGTTTGGCGAGGAAATCGGTAAAATGAAAGAGTTCAGAGAGTCCAAAAAAGCCAGAGGGGTAAAAGATGCCTTGTACATCAATCGCACGTATTACGGGCTCTATAACCTCTTAAACGAACTGAAAGCTTCCGTTGATACGACCTCCTACGTTAAACTGTAGGTTAACCACTCAAAGATCAGGTATTGCTTTTTTATTTAAAAAGTACTTCATTTACAGTACTTTAATAGCCTGTACCTCATTTTTTAGACTAAGTTAATCCCATTGTTTATGCGAGCTATCTGGAAAGGACACATCCAATTTTCTCTCGTTACCATTCCTGTTCGGATTTATAATGCCATTGATACCGGCCAGACAATCAGCTTCAACTTGCTTTCAAAAGAAGGTCACAATCCGGTGAGCTATGAAAAGAAAGACAAAGTAACAGGGCAGCCATTACGTTCGGAGGAAATTGTAAAGGGCTACCAATATGAGCCGGGGCAGTATGTGATCATTGAGCAAACCGACCTGGACAAGGTAAAATTGAAGAGTGAAAAAGTAATTGAGATTGAAGGTTTCGTCAATACCCAAGAAGTGCATCCTACCTTGTTTGAAGCTCCTTACTTTATTGGTCCCGATGGAGATCTTGCAGCTAAAACCTATGGATTGTTAAAGGAAGTTTTGAAAGAAAGCGGCAAAGTGGGGGTGGGCAAAGTAGTGCTTCGCGATCGAGAAACACCGGTGTTACTGACTCCTCATGAGGGTGGCATTTTGATGTATCGTCTGCGCTACCCCAATGAAGTGAAAAACATAGGTGAAGTGCCTCAACTGATTGATGTAAAGACAGATAAAGAGCAATTGAAATTAGCGAAGACCCTGGTTGATTCTATGTCGACTACCTTTGCAAAAATTGAAATGAAAGATCGCTACTACGATGCTTTAAAGTCCATTATCGATGCTAAGATTGAAGGCAAAGAAATAGTGATGGTGGTAGAAGAGGAGCCGAAAGTGGTGGATATTATGACGGCTCTGAAAGCCAGTATCGAAGCCAAGAAGAAGCCAATGGAGAAAGCGGTTGGAGCCACAGCGAAGGAGAAAAAGGAAACGCCCCGCCATCGAAAGGCAAGCTAGGAACGACTAAAAGTTAGTTCTTATTCATGCCCTTTTTGGGAACTTCAGTTTACCCTGAATTCAGGCGGTGAAAAATATCTGAAATGTTTTTTTTGGATTAATGAAACGCAAAGTTATCTTTGCGCCTCGTTTAGCAATTGTCTGAGTGTTCAAGCGCAATTTGAACAGTCCCTAAGTGACGATAAAAGGGTTCATCAGGTAGTTTTAAATTGACATTATGGTCCGGTAGTTCAGCTGGTTAGAATGCCTGCCTGTCACGCAGGAGGTCGCGGGTTCGAGTCCCGTCCGGACCGCTCAAAACCCTTCTATTGATAAAATAGAGGGGTTTTTTGTTTTCGGGGGACAATAGGGGGACAAAACCGACCCCCCCCTTTCTAAAAAATTAGCGCGAAGAAAAATTTTAACAAGTGCCCTTTGCTATTAGGCCTTCGATAGATTTCGAAACCACCCCCGTACCCCGTCATTTGATTTCCATTTGTTTAACCAAATAAAATCAAAGAGTTTTCTATATCCCCATATTTGCCCATCTCACACGCGCGCGTAGTGATACAGGAAAAATCTTTGCTGCCTATCGGGTTGATTGCGCTGGCCACGTTACGCGCGCGTAATGATTGCGATAAAATCTTCCACAACTGAAAAAACTTGATTAATCAAGATTAAATCAAAAATCTTGATTTAAAGGTCATTTCCCTTTTTTATAGGGTAAGAAAATTCCCTTTTTA
>JAJTHV010000014.1 GCA_021300095.1 Flammeovirgaceae bacterium
ATCAATTACAAGTCTCCGGTACCGTGTTTGATGAAACAAAAAGCCCAATACCGGGAGCAAACATTTTAGTAAAAGAAACAACGTTTGGTACCGTAACGGATGCAAATGGCCGTTACACAATTGATGTGTCTGCAAATGATGTATTGGTGTTTTCATTTATTGGCTACAAAACGCAGGAGGTTCGCGTAGGCGGACAAACAACGATAGATGTTGCGTTGGAATTAGATGTTTCCCAATTGGCAGAAGTGGTAGTGGTGGGTGCGTCATTTAAGAAAACAGATTTGACCGGATCGGTAGCTGCATTGGACGGAGAAAAATTAACAGAGATTCCGACAACAAGTATTACACAGGCCATGTCGGGTCGGATGTCCGGTGTATTGATACAAAATAATTCAGGAGTATCCGGTGGAGCAAGCATTCAGGTTCGAGGCAATAACTCAATCCAGTTTGGAACGAACCCCATTTTTGTTGTGGACGGTTTGGTTATTGAAGGCGGATTTAATTTGATCAATCCAAACGATATCGAATCGATCAATGTGTTGAAAGATGCTTCGGCTACGTCTATCTATGGATCGCGTGGTGCGAATGGTGTCGTAATCGTAACTACCAAAAAAGGAAAGCGTAACCAGGGCAGGGTCAATTATGATGGGTGGTTTGGGGTACAAGATTTTTCCAAAGTTATGCCCCGCTTAGGTGCCCGAGATATATTCAACCTGCGCGTGGATGCATTTGCCAATGCCTACATGGATGCCAACCCGGGCGGAAACAGACAAGGATACATCGATAATCTTATTCTCGATGAGAATATTTCATTAGCCTTTGCTCCCTATGAATTTGAAACCTATAAAAGCGGCAAATCCTATAATTGGCTTGATGAAGTAACACGCACCGGCACACAGCAGAACCACTCCATCAGCGTCTCAAAAGGAACGGATGATGGTTCGTACTACCTGAGTTTCAATTTTGCCGACAACAAGGGCTTGATGGAAAATTCAAATTATAACCGAATCACGGGCCGCTTAAATCTGGAACAGAATGTTAAATCATGGCTTAAGTTTGGTTCGAACACAACCTTTGCGCGGAGTCATGAGACTTTTGTGCAAGGCGGTGTATTTTCAATTGCGAATGGTGCCAATCCGTTGTTACCGATTGATGATAAGATCAATTATCTGAAGTGGGCCGGCATGGAAGTGATTGATGATTACAACCCAATACGAAGTCTTCGGATCGATGGCGATGGATATCAAACACGGTTGCTGAGTAGCAACTATATCAATATAAAGCCGATCGAAAGGTTAAACCTACGCACTACATTTTCAGTGGACGTCATGGATCAAAAAGATTTGTGGTATGCCCCTCGTGATATTGGTCAGTCGGTTCGAAACTCGACAGATGGTACAGCACAGCATCGCAATGATCATTGGCTGAATTGGCAATGGGAAAATACAGCTTCCTATGATGCACTTAAAGGAGATCATAATCTGAATATTTTAGGAGGATTTAGCATGTCAAAAAACAACTGGGATTATAACCAAGTTGATGCTTTAGGTTTCGCTTCGGATGATTTTTCTTATAAAAATATAGGTGGTTCGTACTTGCGCTTGCGCACCGGATTAAATTCTGATTTCACCACCAACTCGCTGATGTCTTTCATCGGTCGCGCCAATTATACGTACAAAGAAAAATACTTCGCCACAGTAACGGCTCGTTACGATGGGTCATCTCGATTTGGTGATGGAAATAAATGGGGAATGTTTCCATCCATTGCGTTGGGTTGGGCTTTCTCTGAGGAAACATTTTTTAAAAATCTTAAACTTGATTTTGTTGACTTTGCAAAACTACGGGCAGGCTATGGAATAGCCGGTAACCAGAACATACCCAACTTTGCATACCGTTCTCTCTATTCCCCTCAATTTTCAAATGGTTCAATTACGTACGTTTCCGATGGACGGTTGGGCAATCCAAATTTGGTTTGGGAGAAACAAAAGCAACTCAATGTAGGTATCGACTTTAACTTTTTAAATCACTCGCTCAATGTGTCAGTAGACTACTTCACCATTAACAACGAAGACTTATTAATGCAGCGAACCTTACCTACCACAACAGGATTCACGAACGTAATCAGTAATGTAGGCGCCATGCAAAACCGGGGTGTGGAAGTTTCCATTGATGCGAAAGTGCTTCGAAAGAAAAATTTGACGTGGAGCGTTTCCGGAAACATCTCATCGGCCAGAAATACAATAACACGACTGTATGGCAATGTAAGTGAGATTTTTAATAAAGGTGGATTCACCGGTGTCGAAATTCAGCGCGAGGGAAATCTTTTTCTGAATGAATCGCTCAACTCCATTTATGTGTATCGATTCGATCGAATTGCACAAGAATCGGATATGGGTTTTGTGTCTTCATTGGATTTGGGTGGACGGATTGTACGGCCCGGAGATATTCTGCCCAAAGACATTGATGAGAATGGTGTGATTAATGATGACGATCGTGTGGTGGTCGGTACGCGCGATCCCAAGTTTTACGGTGGATTTGCCAGTGATCTCACCTATAAAAATTTTTCACTCAATGCGGTTTTCACCTATAACTATGGTTCGAAACGAATCAGCAATCTCTACGAAAACTATATGAATGGTAGTGGAATGTCCGCTGCGCACAGTGATATGTTGAACCGATGGACACCTACCAATACCAATACAAATGTGCCACGCGCTTACAATGGAGGTGGACGCTACGGAATACGCGATGTTGACTTGGGTGTTCAGGATGCATCCTTTTTACGGCTTTCAGCTTTAACCATCGCCTATAGTCTGCCGGAAGAAACACTCCGCAAGGTGAAAATGCAGAACGTCCGATTTTATGTCACGGGAAGTAACTTATTCATACTTACCGGATACAAAGGATATGATCCTGAAGGTGGAGATGGTTACCCTATGTCGAGAATGATCGTGACCGGTGTCAACATTGGATTTTAGAAAAGAAGAATTATATAAAAGTTGCGTTGTATGAAGCATATAAATAAAATAAGAGTATCCGGATTCATTGCCTTGGTGCTTGTGTTTTCTTCTTGCTCCGATTTCTTGGTAGAAGAACCTCAAACTGCACTTACACAGGAACAAGTATTTCGGGAACTGAATAGCATTGAGCCGTTAATAGTTGGTCTTTATACAAGTTGGAGAAATACCAAAAAAGATCGAGGCGGATTTATGTTCACGCTCGGTACAGATGAAGCACAACAAGGTGCCTATCAGGTTCGCACCGATGCTGTACAAGCCGGGCTGGATCGGTACAACGGATTTCTCGCTCCCAGCAACACATCACTAGCGCAACAATGGGATAGTCGCTGGCCAATTATCAGTGCTGCGTCAACAGCGATTTCTTCGTTGAAAAAAAATCAACAAGATCCGGCTCGAAGAAATCAGTTGCTGGCTGAAGCTTCATTTATCCGTGCAGGGCTCAACTTTGAACTGACACAATTTTGGGGTCCTATTCCGGTAATTGATCTGGAGAGGTTAAGCGAATTCGGCACTGCACGACAGTCTCTGCAAATTGTCTACGGATCAATTATTGAAGACTTAAAATTGGCAATTGAATTTTTACCCGACACACAAGGTGATCCGAGACGAGCTTCTAAAACAGCCGTTCAGGCATTATTGGGAAAAGTATATCTCTATGCACCTGAAGAATCCGGTATTCGCAACTACCAATTGGCGAAAGAACAATTTCTAGCTGTGATAAATAGTGGTAAACATAGCTTGGAAACAAACTATGCCGATTTATGGGATCCTTTAAAGCCAAATCCAAGCGAGTCAATTTTTGCATTTCAATTCAACAACATCTATCCTGATAATAACCAGATTCAATGGCAAATGGGTTCGAGGGCTGTAGCCAATCTCCAAAAAGTTGCTAACGGCAACGAAGGCCAATATGCATATTTTGGCGGCTATGATCTTCTTTTACCAACCCAATATTGCCATTCCAATGTGGAAGCCGGAGGTTTATGGGAGGCCGGTGACAGAAGAAAAACCGAAAGCATTCGCTATGATTTTCAATACAAAGGTCGCACTCCGGTAGTAGAAGGATGGA
The DNA here is from genome assembly GCA_021300095.1 of Flammeovirgaceae bacterium. Taxonomy (GTDB): domain Bacteria; phylum Bacteroidota; class Bacteroidia; order Cytophagales; family Cyclobacteriaceae; genus ELB16-189. Next base: position 4,090 of record JAJTHV010000014.1, read on the forward strand.
TGGGCGGTGATGAATTGAATCCGCACGTTAAAAAATTTGAAGACATCCGTCTGGATGGAACGATCGGTTTCTGGTATTCAGGAAAAAACTTTTACTATCTGCGTTATTCCGATATCCTTTTATGCTACGCAGAAACGCTGAATGAAACAGGTGCCACGGGTTTGGCTGTTATTGAAGTGAATAAAGTGCGTGCACGTGCGTGGGGTGGAACACTTCCTTCCGATAAAGCCTGGTCAGGCATTAGTCAAGATGAATTCAGAAGGAGAATTCTGGATGAGCGCATGCGCGAACTTTGTTTTGAAGGTTGGCGAAGAATGGATTTGAATCGCTACAATAAATTAGTGGATTTGGTTTTAGCGCGCAATCAATGGACGCGAGAAAATGGAACCATTCAACCTTTCCACCGCTGGTATCCAATTCCTCTAACTGAAATTTTGCAAAACGAAGACATAGGTCCGGAGGATCAAAACCCGGGCTACATTAACCAATGATCATTAACCTGCTTAATTCTTTATGAAACACACAACCAATTTCACACCCGGCAAATCATTTGCCGCCTCTAAAAAAGTCATAACGTGGTTAGCGGCTATAACTACAGTGGTAGCCCTTACTTTTACTTCTTCGTGTAAAGACGATGAAAAAGTAGTTGCCCCCAATCTTACAATTACTTCGTTTAGTCCAACCTCTGGCGGACCGGGCACAGCTGTAGAATTGATTGGTGCGGGATTCAGCCCGACCGCCTCGTTAAATGCTGTTAGTATAAATGGTAAAGTATGTCCTGTAACAAGTGCAACTGCCACGAAAGTTACCATCACTATTCCTGCAGATGCTGGAAGTGGATTTATCATGATAACGGTTGGCGGTAAAACAGCGCAACGAGGCACGTTTACTTTTATTCCAGATCCGATACCATTAGTTGTTACGTCCATTTCTCCTACCACAGGACCAAAGAATACCGCTGTAACCATTACCGGAACCGGATTCAGTACGATCACTTCAGCAAATGTTGTAACGTTAAATGGTAAAGTCTGCCCAGTAACAAATGCGACTATCACGTCTCTTACAGTTACGATACCAACAGATGCCGGCAGTGGAAATTTGAGTGTGACAGTGGCTGGAAAAACAGCTCAAAGTGGTTTGTTTACATTTATTCCGGATCCAATTCTCTCGATTACTTCGATCGCACCAACCACGGGTGCTAAAAATACAACTGTCACTATTGTTGGTGCAGGATTTAGCACAACGGCCGCGAATAACGCAGTAACGATTAATGGTAAAGTTTGCGCAGTAACCAACGCCACTGATACACAGCTTACCGTAACGATTCCTCCAGCTGCAGGTTCCGGTGTCATAAAAGTTACCACGGGCACCTTAACAGCCGAGAGCCAAACCTTTGACTTTATATTCACGACTACCGTCTCTACGTTTGCCGGCAGCGGAGAAGGATCTGCCGATGGTAGTGGCACATCTGCACAATTTAAAAAACCGCATGATCTGGTCTTCGATGCCAATGGCAATCTGTTTGTAACGGATGGCGATAATCACAAAATCAGAAGAATTACTACAACGGGAGACGTGTCAACCTTTGCCGGCAGTAGTTATGGTTTTACCGATGGGTCTGGCAATACAGCTCAATTTCAATTCATTAAGGGAATTGCAATTGATGTAAATAGAAACTTGTATGTGGCGGATGAGAATAGCCAGCGGATCCGAAAAATTACGTCAGGCGGTGAGGTGAGCACCTTGGCGGGGAATGGTTCGGAAGGTTCGGGAGATAATACCGTAGGAATTTCAGCACAGTTCAGGTACCCATCCGGTGTTGCTGTTGACGCGAGTGGAAACATATATGTTGCTGACAAAGACAATCATCGAATCAGGAAAATTGTGCCGAGTGGAGAAGTATCTACGTTTGCGGGCAGCAGTGAAGGCGCTGCGGATGGGAATGGCACATCGGCACAGTTTAAAAAACCGTACGATGCGGTATTCGATGCAAGCGGCAATATGTATGTGACAGATAGCGATAATCACAAAATCAGAAAAATCACACCGGCCGGAGAAGTGTCCACTTTTGCAGGAAGCAGTTATGGTTTTTCCGATGGACCTGGAGCTACAGCGCAATTCCAATTCATAAAAGGAATCGCTATTGACGCAAATGGAAACCTCTATGTAGCTGATGAGAATAGCCACCGAATCAGAAAAATTACACCAGCAGGCGTTGTGAGTACCTTGGCGGGTACTGGCTCCGAGGGCTTTGCTGATGGAGCAGGTTCAACCGCACAGTTTAATTACCCTACCGGAGTTGCTGTTGATGCAAATGGAAATGTGTATGTCGCAGACAAGGACAACCATAAAATAAGAAAAATTACAATTGATTAGGGTTTAGGGAAAATGTAAAACGTTATCGGGCCAACTGGCTCGGTAA
>JAJTHV010000222.1 GCA_021300095.1 Flammeovirgaceae bacterium
AGGCTATCAAAACCAGTTTGGTAGGCAATTTCATTGATGGGCTTGTCGGATTCAATTAACAGCTCGCAGGCATTTCCGATTCGCAAGTCATTGACATACTCGCTCAATGTTTTTCCTGTAGCGCGTTTAAAAAATTTACAAAAGGCGCTCCGCGACAAATGGACCAATGCCGCCACTTTATCCAAAACTATTTTCTCGGTTGCGTGCCTTTGCACATATTGACAGATGACGTTGATGCGCTTTTCATTTTCAGTGCCGCGCACAGCCCGAAAATAGTCTGATGCCAGCTTCTTCGGTTTTTGTTGCGCCAGTTTCTGTAAAATCAAAAACAGCGCTGTCACTTTTTCAACACCTGATTTTTCCGGCAATTGAATAATCTCCTGCTCCAATTCGTGAAAAGAAAAAGCCAAGCCGCGTGAAGACGAAGTGAGGAGACTGGATACTTCTTTAAATTCGTTGAAGTGCAAAAAACTTTGAATGAATTTTTCTGAGAACTGAATCACTACAGCCGATACATTCTTTTTTTTCTTCGAAGGATTGCTGACCCACGTGTGCGGTAAATCTGGACCGAGTAAAACTAAATCGCCCGCTTCATAATTCTGATAGTTGTCGCCCACCAGCCGCTTTCCGCTTCCTTGCGTAATCAGTGTCAGTTCATATTCCGGATGGTAATGCCACTTGAACACAAAGGAAGGTATGGCAAAGCTGTAGGCCAGAAATGCCTGGTTTCCTTTCTTGCTCTCAATGTCTTCAAACAAAGCCTTCATACCACAATAATACTACATGAAGTAGGTAATTCGGATACGATTTGTCAATAGAGTGTTAGTATTTTCATTGGGGGTGCCATTTTCACAAGGAGCTAGGCCCTACTTTTGAAAAAAAATAGTTTATGTCACATATTCCATCATCTATAGCTGCGCTGTTGCAAAAGCCCTACACACTCACCCAAGAGCAAATTGATTTTTACCAGAAAAACCGATACATCAAATTGAAACAAGTCTTTGATGCGGAAACTATCGCATTCTTCAATCAGGCAATCACTGAACAAGTGAGCAAAATGAATCAAGAGGTAGCTCCCATTGACAAAAGAGATACGTATGGCAAAGCATTTTTGCAATTGTTCAATTTGTGGCGCGAGAATGAAGTGGTAAAAGAATTTGTCTTCAGTAAGCGACTGGCCAAAATTGCTGCTGACCTGATGCAAACAGAAGGAGCTCGTCTCTATCACGATCAGGCGCTATTAAAAGAAGGCGGTGGTGGAATTACACCGTGGCATGCCGATCAATATTATTGGCCATTGGAAACAGATAAAACGGTCACCGCTTGGATTCCATTGCAAGAAACGCCATTGGAAATGGGGCCACTCGAATTCAGTGCGGGCAGCCATCAAATTGTAGAAGGAAGAGAGCTAGCTATTGGCGATGAAAGCGAAACCGTCATTCAACAGCGATTACGCGTCACTGACTTTAAACATGTGATCGAAGCATTCGATTTAGGTGAGGTAAGCTTCCATTCCGGTTGGGTCTTTCATCGAGCCGGTGCCAATGCCACCGAGAAGGTGCGAAAAGTAATGACGGTTATCTTCATGGATCGGGACATGAAGTTGAAGAATCCGGAAAACAAAAATCAAATAAATGATTGGAACACGTGGTGCCCCGGTGCGCCTGTTGGCGAAATCATCAATACCCCGATCAATCCTATCTTATACCAACCTTAGTTTCGATGCGGATCAAATACGTTTGTCCGTATTGGGGACTTGAAGGAACATCGCCCACCGACTTCTTTAAAAAAGTTTTGGAAGAAGGCTATGATGGAGTTGAGATCAATCTGCCGGATTCACGAGAGTTTATCGAAGAGTTCCAATTGAAATTGGAGCGTATACGCAATACAAACCCGAATTTCATCTTCATTTCCCAGCAGGTGCTTTCCTTGCGACATGAGCGGGTAGAAGAGTATATAGAACGGATGACCAAGCGGCTAGAAGAGTTAGTGGCACTTCGCCCTGACTTCATCAACAGCCACACCGGTAAAGATTATTTTTCGTTTGAAGATAATTGCCGAGTGATTGAAGCCGCAGAAAATATCGCACATCAGTCTGGAATACCTATTCTTCATGAAACACATCGAGGTCGGTTTACTTTTCATGCCGCCTCGCTCCTTCCTTACCTTGAAATTTTTCCACAATTAAAATTAACCGGGGATTTTTCACATTGGTGCACTGTCTCTGAAAGCTTGTTGTCTGATCAAATCGAAATACTTGATAGGATCATTCCTTATATATATCACCTCCATGCACGTGTAGGTTCTGCACAAGCACCGCAAGTCAATGATCCGTTTGCACCGGAATGGAAAGGAAATTTAGAAACATTCATTGGTTGGTGGAAAAAGATTATTGATGTACGCTCTAAAACAAAAGATTCGATTTTAACGATTTGCCCGGAGTTTGGGCCAATACCTTATATGCCAACCATGCCTGTATCACAAACCCCTTTGTGCGATCAGTGGGAAACGAATAGTCGCATAAAAAATAGATTGCAAATTGAATTTGCACTCCACCATTAAACATCAAAACAATGAAACTAAGTGCTTTCAATTTTTCTTTTTGCACGGTGAAGTTCTTCCTTGGCATATCGCTGTTATTTCTTTTCGCAATAGATGGTTTAACCCAATCGAATTCAACATTCAAAAAAGTAAAAGCTATTCCTGAAAAGTATCAAGTACTACCATTGGGTGAAGTGAAACCGGGTGGCTGGCTCAAAGAACAAATTCAGGAAAATTTAAATGGATTCACCGGGCATTTGGATAGTCTTGCACCGGATCTAATCCTGAACGATGACATCTACGGAAAAAACCGGCTATCCAAAAAAGTAAAAAGTAAAGATGTAGGCGCACTGGGCGTAGCTGGTGACTGGCAAGTACAATTTTTATGGTGGAACAGCGAAACGCAAAGCAATTGGCGAGATGGTTACATTCGCAGCGCTATTTTAGCCAACGATTCAAAACATCTGCAAAAAATTGAAAACTATGTTCAGCATATTTTAGCGACACAAGATGCGGATGGTTACCTCGGCATCTACGATCAAGAATTACGATACCATTTCGATAATGAAAATGGCGAACTGTGGTCCAAGGCATCTTTACTTCGTGGTTTGTTGGCGTGGTATGATTATAAAAAAGACAAAAAAATTCTCACAGCTATAGAGCGAGCCGCACAGGATGTAATGAAGCATTATCCAATTCATCAATCGCATCCATTTTATTCTACGAATCCAAATGTAGGCGGTGTAACCCACGGCCTGACGATCACCGATGTATTTGAAAGTCTCTATCGCATCACGGGCAAGCAAGCCTACCGGGATTATTGTTTGTTTTTGTATGAAGATTTTTCACTTCAGAATTTAAATGAAGATGCGCAATACACAAAGCTGACGAATGAATCAATTTTGTTGAATGGTCATAGTGTGCATACCTACGAGCACTTGCGAAGTTTAGCCGCAGCCTATTTTGCTTCGGGAAGTGAAGATTTAAAAAAAGCAGTAGACCAATTCCTCACAAAAATAGATTGGGCCACTACCGCCTCGGGCGCTGCTGTTGGCGATGAATGGATAGGCGGCAGAAAAGCAGATGCCACCAATCGCGGTTATGAATATTGCTCGTTACACGAACTAATGCATAGTTACTTGGACTTGTTTGTAAAATCAGGGGTGCCTCATTTTGCAGAGCGTGCTGAGAAAATATTTCTGAATCCAGCTCAGGGAGCACGCTACCCCAACGGCACAGCAATCACTTACTTGAAGTCGGATAATTCGTATGCACTAACCGGTGGGCTGAATGGCGATAGTTCTGATAAACATCAAACACGCTTTCGTTACTCACCCGTACACAAGGAAGCCGCTGTTTGTTGTGTGCCAAATGCGGGCCGAATCGCACCTTACTACGTGCAACACATGTGGTTGAAAGGAAAGAACAGTTTAGTCAATGCGTTGCTGGGTCCGAGTGAAGTAAAAACACAAATCAACGGAAAGTCGGTAACGGTAATATCGGATACTCAATATCCATCGACATACGATTTCAAGTTTACAGTAACAACGACACAAAACAACTTTCAACTAAAAATCAGAAAGCCGCAAGGGATAACGAAGATTTCGGTGAGTGAAAAGTATACTGAAGAAGATGGCTTTATCGTAATCAGCAAAAATTGGACAGGAACTCAAACCGTAGAGATTACATTTATTCCGGAAGTAGTAAAACACGAAGATGGGAATCACGAAACGTACTTTACGTATGGAGGAACCGTTTTGGCGTTGCCCATTGCCAGTGTTGAAACAAAAACCAAAACCTATGCCATCAAAGGATTTTATGATTTCAATCACACGCCTGAAAATTTAGTGGTGTATGAATATGCTGGCGAAGCTGTTGTACAAGTGGATAATACACTTCGATTCAAAACTGTTCTATTCAATCCTTTCAGTAAACAAAAAGAAGGTGTGGAGCTAATTCCCATGGGCAAAACTCTACTCAGGCAAGTCACTTTCAAAAAAGCAGTTCAATGAAAAAACTATTGCGTTAACTATTTATTCTACCTAATTCACTCAAAATGAAACGTATTTTACAATTACTTATAACTGCGGGTTTTCTATTCGTTATGGTAGTTAATTCGGAAGCCCAAACAGGTAAAGCTAATCAACCCTCGAATGAAGTAATTTATCATGTTTTCTTACGAAGCTTTTATGACAGCGATGGCGATCGACATGGTGATTTCAACGGACTTCGCCAAAAGCTAGATTACATACAAGACCTAGGAGCTACGGCAATCTTGCTCTTGCCATTGTACGATGCTGACTGCTATCACAATTATTTTGCAAATGATTTTAAAAAGATGGATTCAAAGTTTGGAAGCTTTGAAGATTATATTTCATTGGTGAAAGAGTTGCATAAGCGAAAAATGAAAATCTACATGGACATGGAAACACAATATGTTACTTATCAGCATAAATGGTTTACAGAATCCATCAACAATCCCGCATCTCCGTATAGCAATTATCTTTTGTTTGACGATGCCGCGCACACGATTCCTTCTACCATGGTGTTCGGCTTGCGCGAATTGAATTCGTATGATGGAAAAGTAATCAAGGTGACAACCGTGAATTTGAAAAGCAAAGACGTGCTGAATTACAACATCGACCTCTTTAAATACTTCATGGATCCCAACAAAGATGGAAAGTTCGATGATGGCGTGGATGGTTTTCGCTTAGATCATGCGATGGATAAACTGGATGATAAACCCACGCTCACCAATCTTCTGGCTGAATTTTGGAATCCGTTGATTAAGGAACTAAAGAAAGTGAACCCTGCAGTGAGTGTAGTAGCAGAGCAGGCCGACTGGAATGATTACGGTTATTCTTATTTCGAAAAAGGCGGAGTAGATCGTATGTTTGGATTTGGGTTACAGCGAGCGATTCTTTCTTTTAATAAAAAGCAACTTGCGCAAAAAGCTGATTCTGTCCTTAACAAAATTCCAAAAGGCACAGCACAAATTATTTTCTTAGAGAATCATGATCTGGATCGCTTTGCTACCCTTGAACCAAATCTTCAAAAACAAAAATTAGCAGCATCACTTCAACTACTGATTGGTGGCATTCCATCGATTTATTACGGGCAGGAAATAGGTATGAAAGGTAAAGGCATGAACGGCCAGTATGGCAATGGTGATGGCAACGATATTCCGAGACGCGAAGCGTTTGAATGGTATGCGAATGAGGAAGGCACAGGTGCAGCCAACTGGTATGCGAATACTGGTGTGTGGTGGACCAAACGCAACAATCAGGCGAATGATGGAATATCGGTAGAAGAACAGAAAAAAGATCCAAACTCACTGCTGAATCACTACAAGCAACTTTTACAATTGCGTGCATCACATCCGGCATTGGCTACCGGCACTTATTCAGATTTCAAAAATGACAACGAGTACGTTTTTAGCTTTGCGCGAACTTCTGGCACTCAACGAATTGTGGTGGCTGCTAATTTATCCGATCAACCGCAGTCGGTAACATTTCAAGAAGGAATACGAAAATTTCGTTCGGTAGGGAAA
>JAJTHV010000300.1 GCA_021300095.1 Flammeovirgaceae bacterium
AATAATCTCGTACCGTACGCGAACCACTTCGCATCGGTTATGAGCCATCTCGCACCGTGCACGAACCATTTCGCATTGGTAGCGAACCACTTTACATCCGCCAAAAATAATCTCGTACCGTACGCGAACCACTTCGCATCGGTTAAGAGCCATCTCGCATCGTGCACGAACCATTTCGCATCGGTAGCGAACCACTTTGCATCCGCCAAAAGCAATCTCGTACCGTACGCGAACCACTTCGCATCGGTTATGAGCCATCTCGTACCGTGCACGAACCATTTCGAATCGGTAGCGAACCACTTTGCATCCGCCAAAAATAATCTCGTACCGTACGCGAACCACTTCGCATCAGTCAAGATTCATCTCGTACCGTGCACGAACCACTTCGCATCGGTAGCGAACCACTTTACATCCGCCAAAAATAATCTCGTACCGTACGCGAACCACTTCGCATCAGTCAAGTGCAAGAACCTGCCGTAACAGCTTCCGAGAGAGTCTATTTGGGATTAAACAGGTGTGACTATTTCCAGGGTGCCTGACTAGCCATTTCTTGTCACCACAGTAGCACTAGCTTGCGCTACCGGAAGCACCACCATATCGGCAATCACTACGTGAGCAGGTCGCGTAAGAACATATAAAATGGTGTCGGCAATGTCATTCGCGTAAAGCGGTGTGAGGCCTTGGTATACCTTCTTAGCCCGTTCTTCATCGCCTTTAAATCGCACCAACGAAAATTCGGTGTCCACCATGCCGGGATGAATGGCCGTCACTTTTATTCCAAACGGATTCAAATCCATACGCATTCCTTTGGTAAGGGCATCTACCGCAAACTTGCTGGCGCAATACACATTTCCATTGGTATAGACTTCCTTTCCGGCAATGGATCCCAGATTAACGATATGCCCTCGCTTACGAGCAATCATACCCTCCATTACCTGCTTCGACACATACAACAAACCCTTTACATTAATGTCAATCATCGCATCCCAGTCGTCTTCACTTCCGGTTTGTACAGGATCGAGGCCGTGCGCATTACCTGCATTGTTGATCAACACATCGATTTCTTTCCAATGAATTGGTAATGACTGAATGGCATTTTTTACTTCATCGCGATCGCGCACATCAAAACAAAGTGAAGTTACCTGTGTGTATGCGCTCAACTCAGTGGATAGTTTTTCCAGCCGGTCGCTTCGCCTTCCACAAAGAATTAGTTGAAATTGATTTTGCGCCAACAGTCGGGCGGTAGCTTCGCCAATGCCAGAGGTGGCACCTGTTACCATCGCGATGCGTCCGGAGTTGTTCATAAAGAATAAAGTTGGTTATTGGAAGATGAGGTAGATCCCGATCGTGTTTGTGTTGAGTCGCGAAATCGGATCCTTGTAAATACTGGGTTGGTCGCCCAACATATTTGTGATGCCGCGCGAAAAGCGGATTTCGGGAGAAAACTTAAACAAGGGAAAGTAAAAATCGAAACCAATGCCGGCATCTAAACTGATGTTACTTTTTACAATGGGAATGGCATCGGACGAGTTTTGTACATCATTCTTACCCGAAGCCTCGATGGCCGGTGTAATGCCGCCCACCATATACATGCGCACATTGCCTCGCCTCATGGACTTGTATTTCAACAATAATGGAAATTCCACCATGGTGGTTTCAACCTGCTGCGATTGCACTCTGCGATCCGTAAAGTAATAGGTAACGCGATGCGAATAAAATCCAGCCTTGGGCATCACCCGCAAATCCAAAAACTCGTTGAGTCTATAGTTGACCAAAAAGCCAAGAGAAAAACCGGGTATGTATTGCGGTTGTACAGAGTGAACCGTATCCAGGTTTTTGGTAACGAATCGATTGGAATAGTTCACCTCATATCCGGAAGTATGCAACCCGATGGAAAATCCATAACTGATTTTACGCTGATCGTAATCGGGATTATTTTGACGCGCCCAGCGGAATATCTGCGCTTCGGACGCATGAGAGCCTAGTAAACTTGCCAGCAAGATTACTTGATACCTGAATACAAAGAGCTTATGCCAAAAGTGAGTGGTTTGCATGAAGTGTTTTTATATCCCAATTCATCTAATATCCGCGTAAAATCTGCTCCGTCCGGAAAGGCATTGACCGACTCGGGCAAGTAAGTATACGCATGCGAATCTCTTGAAAAAAGCTTGCCAATGGTCGGAGTAACAAATCTGAAGTAAAAAGAATACAACGGTTTAAACCAAAATGAAACCGGTTTTGAAAATTCAAGGATGACCACTCTCCCACCGGGTTTCAACACCCGCAGCATCTCGGCCAGCCCTTTTCTCAAATCTTCAAAGTTGCGCACTCCAAATGCAACGATGATGGCATCGAACATATTCTCCTGAAAAGGAAGATTTTCAGAATCACCGGTGCGCATCTCCACAATTTCACTAACACCCCTTTCCAGCATTTTTTTGCGTCCCACTTCCAGCATTCCTTCGGAAATATCAACACCAATAATTTTGGATGGCTTAAGAGAGAGCGCCTCTAAGGCGAAATCGCCTGTGCCGGTGGCTACATCCAGGATCAGTTTGGGTTGCTCTTTCACCAGCATTTTCACCGCTTTTTTGCGCCAGTGGATATCAATACCAAAGCTGAGAAAATGATTGAGAAAATCGTAATTGCCACTGATGGTGTCAAACATTCTAGCTACCTGCAGCTTCTTGCCTGCCACATCGTTTTTATAAGGAACTACCGCCAAAGCTTGTCTTTTAAAGGATTAATAATGAGAAACAAAGATAATAGAGTTCGGATAGAGTAACTAACTACCTTAAACACTAAAAAGTATGCTTTGTTTGCCTATTAATTGCTCAACACTTTAAACTCTACCCTGCGGTTGAACTGGCGGCCTTCCAACTCATCATCATTGCTGGCCAGGGGTTTGCTTTCGCCATAGCCTACCGTTTTGATGCGTCTGGTATCAATGCCTTTGGAGGTGAGGAAACTCTTTACGGCATTGGCTCTTCGCTCCGAAAGAAGTTTATTGGACATGTTGTCGCCAAAGCTATCGGTGTGTCCACCAATTTCTACCTGCAGATTGGTGTTTTGCTTCATCATCGTTTCCAACTTATTCAGTTCGCTATACGATTCGGTCTTGAAAGTAGCTTTGTCAATATCAAAATAGATGTTGCGCAAAATAGATACTACACCTACAACCAACTTCCGCATCTCAACCGTTTTGGTGATATTGTTTTCTTTCATGGAAGCAGCCGGCACTTTCACGGTCAGGTTTTGAAAGACATAGCCTTCTTGCTCCACTGATAGACGGTATTCTTTTGCTGTGTTCGAGGTAATCGTGAATTCCACTACACCACCACCTTGTTCGACCGCACCTACCATCACTTTGTCTTTCAAGCCTTGCATCCGCACTTTAGCTTCAAGCGGGTTTTTGCTTTCGGCATCAATGATCTTTACCACATATTTGATTGGAATCATTACCGGTTTTTCAGGCTGTTTCGGTTCTGGTTTAGGTTCTGATTTAGGCTCCGGCTTCACTTCTACCGGAGGAGTGTTGACCACTACCGGAGGCGTTTCTTTAGGTGTCTCTACCACTGGTTCCGGTTTTACGGGCTCCGGTTCTTTCGCTGCTACAGGAGGTGTTTTCGGTTCTTCTTTTGAAGGTGTAATCATGTAAATATCCGAGTAGCCTAAGCCGTCTTCGCGAACCGAAGAGTAATACCATTTATCACCTGACTTCGTTCCAGAAATGAATACATCGTTATCCGGAGTATTGATAGGATAGCCCATGTTTTCAGGCTCACTCCATTCATTTTTATCTTTATTAATCAAATTCGATTTAAATATATCGAAGCCACCCATTCCTTTGCGCCCCATCGAGCTGAAGTAAAGTGTCTTGCCATCATAGTCGATATACGGTCCATCTTCATCGTATTCTGTATTGATCGTTGGCCCTAGATTTTTTACTTTACTCCATTCACCACGGCTGTCCTTTGTGCAAACGTAGATATCGGATCCACCTAACCCGCCTGGGCGTTCGCTGGCAAAAAACAAACATTCTCCATCTTTGGTAATTGAAACAGACGACTCGCGATAGGAAGAATTGATGACACCGGGCAAAGCTTCCACCGCACTCCAAGAGCCATCTTTCTGTCGTTCGCTGAAGAATATATCCCCCAGCCCCTCATCCTTGTAAATAAACAGCATGTTACCATCCGGAGAGAAGGCTAAGTTGGAGTCAAAAAAACGTGTGTTGATGGACGGACCAATATTCTTAGCTCGTTGCCAGCTGGTTCCGTTTTTAGAAGAAGTAAAAATATCTTCATACGGCTTATTGTCATCAGCCACGTTCTCGTACGTGTTGCCATCACGCCTGCGCGTGGTGAAAATGATTTCATCTTCAGAGGCATTCAAAACAGGTGCATAATCCTCAAATTCTGAGTTGATCTCGCGGCCTAAATTAACAATCGAAAAAGGCTTCGGACTGGCTACAAACTCTTTCCCGTTATTGCACTCCAAAATCCTTCTGTCTACTTCTTTCATTTCAAACTTGTCCTTGCCCTGGTAATTACCCTTTTTGGCCAGTTTGTTTTTATAAAGTGTATAATACGTAATTGCTTTGTCGAATTGTAATCCCAAATGATAGCTCCAGCCTATCCAAAACTCCAGGTCAAAACGGTAGTCAGGATCCTGGCGATAGACGCGCAAGAAATATTTTACAGCTAATTCCTTACCAACGGTAGCCATGTAAAGCCTTCCGGCTTCAAAATTGGCCTTTACAAAGGTGGTGTCCAAGTTTGCAGCCAATACCATTTGATCTCGGGCATCGTCTTCGGCTTTGGTTTCTGCCAATGTTAACTCCGCTTGCAGGGCATACTCTTTAGCAAGCTCTTTGTCTTGTTCCTGCGCAAGCAGCGTTTTTAATCCAACCAAGAGGGAAAAAGCACTGATTAAGATCAGTACCCTTGAAAGGTTATACATATGTCAAAAAATGGCTATTTCACAAATAAAAAATGAATTCAAGACAGGCAATTTAGCAAAATCTTCTAAAAAGTAAAGGCTTCATTTTGCAACATAACTAACACGTATCTTACATTATTAGTAATTTGCGGTTCAATTAATACTTTAAGATATGATCATCAAGTCGGCTGAGTTCGTGATAAGCAATACCGACTACCAAAAATGCCCCCCCTCGGCAAAACCTGAATTTGCCTTTATTGGCCGCTCAAATGTGGGTAAATCATCGCTGATCAACATGTTAGTGCAGCGGAAGGATTTGGCCAAAGTTTCCGGCACACCAGGCAAAACCCAAACCATCAACCACTTTTTGATCAACAATGCTTGGCACTTGGTGGATTTGCCGGGCTATGGATTTGCCCGAGTAAGTCAGGAAGCGCGGTGGAATTTCGGAAGGATGATCGAAGAATACTTACAAAATCGCCCGCAGTTGTTTTGCACTTTCGTGCTGATTGATTCGCGGCATGAAGTTCAAAAAATCGATCTGGATTTCATCAATTGGATGGGAATCAAGCAACTTCCTGTAGCTGTTTTGCTCACCAAGACCGATAAACTTAAAAACAGTGAATTGGCAAAATCTTGTAAAAGTATTGAACAGACTTTACTGAACCATTGGGAAGACCTCCCTCCCATTTTCATCACATCGGCCGTCAAGAAGTCCGGTCGCGATAAGGTGCTCGACTTTATTCAAACCGCTATTGATAGCCAAAAAAATGTTTAGTTTTGCGCACTCAAAAAACTAACAAATGGAGCTAAAAGACATTGCATCGGTAAGTGGAAAAGGTGGCTTGTTCAAAATCATTAAGCCGGGAAAAACCGGAGTGATTCTGGAATCATTGGACGATGCGAAAACCAAGTTGGTAGTGGGTGGCAATCAGCGTATGTCGCTTCTGAGCGAAATCTCCATTTACACCACAACCAAAGAAGGAACGGAATCATTGGAAACTGTTTTGATCGCCATCAAGAACAAATACGGCAATGAACTTTCTGTTACTCCCGAATCAGATGCAGCGCCACTAAGAGCCTTTTTGAAATCAGTACTTCCTACGTTTGATGAAGACCGCGTGTATGTTTCGGATATGAAGAAATTGGTGAAGTGGTATCTTCTCCTCAACAAATTAGCTCCGGAAGTTTTTACGCCATCCGCGGAAGCGAAAAAAGAAGCCTAAAAGCTACTTCACAAACCCGATCGCTTTTTCAACCATCTTCACCGACCCTACATAAAATGGGGTGCGTTGGTGTAAATCTCTGGGTTTGATTTCCATTATTCTTCCTTTGCCATTTGAGGCAATCCCTCCGGCTTGCTCTGCAATAAATGAGAGTGCATTACACTCGTACATTAGGCGAAGTTTTCCGTGCGGATCTTTTGCCGTAGCGGGATAAATGTAAATGCCTCCCTTCAGCATATTACGATGGAAATCAGCTACCAAAGAACCAATGTAGCGTGCGGTGTAGTTGTTATCTTTGCAAAATTTCAGATAATCGTTGACAGCCGGAGAAAATGAATTGGCCGATCCTTCATTAATGGAATAAATTTTTCCGTTTTCAGGCATGGTCATATCCGGGTGTGATAACACGTATTCTCCTAAAGTAGGTTCGTAGGTAAATCCATTTACTCCATGCCCTGTTGTGTAAACCAGCATGGTAGAAGATCCATATAAAATGTACCCTGCCGCTACCTGATCTTCGCCTGTTTGTAAAATATCCTGTTCATTGATCGGCTCACCTACTTTGCTTTTTCTGCGGTAAATGGAAAAGATTGTTCCAATCGAAACATTCACATCAATATTGGAAGAACCATCCAGCGGATCAATCGCAATCACGTAGTTGCCTTCATTATTCAAATCTACAAACGACTCGGTTTCTTCGCTGATCAACGCGCACACCTCGCCTCCTTTGCTGAGGGCTCGCGTAAAACGAATGTTGGCTAACACATCCAGTTTTTGTTGCTGTTCGCCCGTAGAGTTTTGAGAACCCATCGCACCCATAATATCAATCAAACCGGCTTTATTGATTTCGCGGTTTACCACCTTTGAAGCCAAGGCGATGTCTCGCAATAATTGAGAAAGTTCGCCACTGGCATATTGAAATTGGTCCTGATTGTTCTTGATAAATCGATCCAACGCGGTGCCGATGGGCAAAGCAATGCGAGAAGCTTCCATAAAGTCTAAATAAACAGATTTTGATCACTAAATTTCGGCCACAAATATACTCTGCAAACGTTTGAAATACCTATTTTAGATGAATATCTTTAAATTCGGAGGGGCTTCCTTAAAAAGCAGCGACCGCATAGAGCAGGTGGCGCATATCATTCAGTCTCAGGCCAAAAGACCTTTATTAGTAGTGGTTTCGGCCATGGGCAAGACCACCGATGCGCTGGAACGGGTGGTTACGGCAGCTCTCAACAAAACCTCCGCAGAAAGCGAAATACAAGTACTAAAAACCTATCACCTGCAATTGGTTCAGGAATTGAAATTGCCGAAGGAAATTGAAAATGAAGTCTCCGGTCATTTCACTGATTTGCAACAAGCTATGCAACAAGCGGGCGACCGTGATTTGATTTACGATCGCATTGTTTCTTTTGGGGAAATCATTTCCTCGAAGATCAGTGCAAGTTTTTTGAAGCACAAAGGGTTTTCTGTTCAATGGGTTGATGCGCGGAAATTTATCCAAACCGACAACTCCTTCCGGGAAGGAAAAGTGAATTGGGATGAAACCAAGCAACGAATCAGTCAACTGAAATTTGGATCCAATGAAGTTTTAATCACGCAAGGATTTATCGGTTCCACGCCTACTGGTGAAACCACTACGCTGGGGCGCGAAGGTTCGGACTTTACAGCGGCTATTTTTGCCTCGTGTCTACAGGCGGAAGGTGTAACTATTTGGAAAGATGTGCCCGGAGTGATGAGTGCCGACCCCAAGCGAATTGCGAATGCCATTGTGTTTGACGAACTGCCTTACAAAGAAGCGGCTGAAATGACCTATTACGGTGCCAGTGTAATCCATCCAAAGACGATCAAGCCACTGGCGAATAAGAAAATTCCGCTTTATGTAAAATGTTTTCTCGATCCGCAGTTACCCGGTACTAAAATTCACGAGTGCAAAGTAGATCGGCTGCCGCCATTGATTGTGTATAAAGAAAATCAGTGTCTTGTATCGTGCAAGGTAACGGATTACACTTTCGTGGATGAAACGCAGATCGGCTTCATCTTTCAGGCGCTGACAGATCTGAATCTGCGGGTGAATGTCATGCAGAATTCCGCTATCTCTTTTTCGTTTTGCATCGACTACCGAGAAGATAAAACCTTAAAGCTGATCGAGAAACTTAGTCGCAATTTTGAAGTGTACTACAATGCGAGCCTGACATTGATTACCATCAAAAATTACGATGCTGCCACCTCCGCGCACTACCGAAATATGAAGGGAGTACTTCTTGAACAATCTTCGCGTTCTACTTTACAGGTTTTGGTGAAGCCGGTAGAGTAGCTGAAAGCTGGTCGATTAAATTTCGGGTGGAGCGATTAAGAATATCAAAGACTTCCTGAAAGTCTTTTTCAGAACCATAGTAGGGATCGGGAACATTTCCTTTGCCTTCCGGATCAAACTCGCGCATTAATTTTGTTTTGTGCGAATACGTATTCTTCACATCCAACCGGAGAATATTCTCATAATTCTGCTGATCCATCGCCATAATTAAATCAAACACTTTTAAATCGTGGATGGAAAGCTGCCTGCCTACATGCTGAATAGAAACGCCATTCTTTTGTGCGTTGCGAATGGTGCGAGGATCGGGCGGATCGCCTATGTGATAATTGGCGGTGCCGCAAGATTCGGCCAGAAAATCATGTTCCTTCTTCAATAGGCTGCAATGGTGCTTAAAAACGGCTTCTGCCAGGGGTGAACGGCAAATGTTCCCCAGGCAAACAAATAATACTTTTACCATACACAAAATTACAACCGGATGGTTACAAAAAATAAATGCCCTGTATTTATTCCTGCATAGTACATAGTACGCCTTTGGTTAAGACTGGCCCCTTCAAACGAGAAGAGGCCTTTCTTTTTTTATGGGAAACTTTTTCAAGTATTGTTTAGCTTTGAGGATTAACCCACCACAACTATGGACTTCATTAAAGTGACGGAGCAAAAAGAACCCTTTGTTGCACTCATCGAATTAAATCGCCCGAAAGAATTAAACGCACTCAATCATCAATTGATGACCGAGTTGTTATCTGCATTTCAAGAACTGGATAAAAACGATCAGGTCCGTGCCATTGTCCTTACGGGAAATGAAAAAGCATTTGCTGCCGGAGCCGACATAAAAGAAATGGCCGATAAGACTGCAGTAGAAATGCATTTGATGGATCGCTTTACCACGTGGGATCAGATTCGTAAAACAAAGAAACCGATTATTGCGGCTGTGAGTGGTTTTGCACTGGGGGGGGGTTGCGAATTAACGATGATGTGTGATATGATCATCGCATCTGAGACTGCGAAGTTTGGTCAACCTGAAATAAAAATTGGAACGATACCCGGTGCCGGTGGAACGCAGCGTCTTACCAAAGCCGTGGGCAAAGCCAAAGCGATGGAACTTATCCTTACGGGAAGATTTCTGTCTGCGGAAGAAGCACATTTTTATGGATTGGTGAATAAGGTGGTGCCGGTAGAAATGTATTTGTTTGAGGCACTGCAGTTGGCGAAAGAAATCGCACAGATGTCGCCCGTGGCCGTGCAGTTGGCGAAGGAAGCGATCAACCGATCCTTCGAAACGCAGTTAGATGAAGGTCTCGCTTATGAGCGTAAGAATTTTTACTTGACGTTTGCCAGCGAAGATCAAAAAGAAGGAATGAGAGCATTTATCGAAAAGCGAAAACCCGAATACAAGGGAAGATAATCCAACAAAAAAAGCGGGGCGACCCGCTTTTTTATTGAAAAAAAATAAACACCTGTTAAACTACTTTCTTTAAGTTGGCAAAACTCGTTGTGATGCTTTCGAGTGGATTCGCTGGCATATCATGCTCCACAAAGAAATGTTTCATGCCCGATGTCGATGCATTGGCAAAAATCTTCTTGAAGTCGATTACACCATTCCCAACCGATTCTACTTTTTGGTAGTCAGCCGACAAATCTTTGACATGCCACAACGGGAATCGTCCCGGGTTTTCCTTGAATAACTGAACCGGATCTTTTCCTCCTTTGATCGCCCATGCCAGGTCTAATTCCATTTTCATCAGACTATGATCTACTTGTTTCAAGAAGATGTCGTACGGAAGCTGTCCTTCAACCGGTCTGAATTCTGCATCGTGATTATGATACGTAAAAGTGAGTCCTGCCTTCTTCGCCAACTCGCCCGCTTTGTTTAAAATCTCTACAGAACTTTTGATATCGTCTAGGGTGGTAATAGGGATGTTCGCACAAACCAGATAAGGTGCTCCACCTTCCGCTACGGCATCCACCATTTCTTGCGCATTCTCTTTCAGGTTTTTCATGGGAGGGATTACGATCGGTTTTCCATCCGGGCCTGTTGGTGGTTTTACTCCTGCCGGTAATTTAAACGGAGCACCAAAAACATGATGCGACTTCCATGTTAAACCTTTGTCTTTCAAAAGAGCGGCAAACTCCTTCGGCTTCATTCCATAAAATCCACCTTTCTTACTGAATGCGGATTCAATTTCTGTAAAGCCAACGGATGCAATTTTTTGAATAGTGCCGGGCACATCGTTATCAATTTCATTGAAGAAAGTGAATAACTGCAAACCCATAGGGCGTGATGCCGACATGAAGTTGGCTAATAAATCCTGCGAGAGCGCAAGACCTCCGATAGCCAATGCTGATTTTTGTAGAAACGATCTTCTGGTTGTCATCATGCGCTTTAATTTTTCTTGGCTGCTGTATATTTTAATCCAAAACCAAACGTGTACAAGGGGTCTTTGGAATCATAAGGCACATCTTCTTTTTGGTTGCGTACAGCCTCCATGGATGAAGGAAGTTCAAAAGGCAATTTTCCTTCGGGTTTCGACTTTCCAAAAATCACATCAAGTAATGCTGCATCGCTGGCACCAAAATTTACGAACAGGCCTTTGGCTTCTTTGCTGATTTCAGGAATAACGGCAGGTCGGTCTAGGTAAATATCTACAATGGTGGGAACGGTTTTTAGCAACTGGACAATGCTATCTTTTTGTGCGCCTTTGAAATCCAAATCGCCATGGTGAAAACCGCGGGCCAATGGATTTTTAGTCTCGAACGGAATCCAAGGAGCGGACAATCGCAGAATAGCAAAATCGGCTTCTTCCGGTTTACTCACTACGGTACCATAATTCGCAGCTACTTTCGGATCTACATTTTTGACATAGATTTTGAGTTTACCCGATGTCAACGGTAGTGTATTTTTATCGTTCTTCAATAAGGTGAATGATCTGCGCTGCGTAACCTCGCCTAACTTTTTCCATTCCGGCTTACCTACCGTTTTGGTTGCTTTCTCTACATCTACATACGGATTGTCGAACAATCCCAATTCAAATTTTTGACGAAGCAAACGTCTTACTGATTGATCAATTCGAGCCTCCGTAATTTTTCCTTCTTTCACCAGTTGCACAATTAACTCCGGCCGATTCTCGCCACCAAACTGATCGCAACCAGCATCGATTACCTTCTTTACCCGATCCACTTCGCTGAGTGATTCAACGCCCCACGCGCGTGCAGGCCACACCGCAACACCCATATTTACATCGGTAATCAATCCCCAGTCGGTGCAAACCACGCCATCGTACTTGTATTTTTCGCGCAGCAATTTCGTGATCATGTCTTTGTTAAAACCAAAGCCTACATTCTCACTGCTTTGATCCATGGGAATTCCGTAATACGGCATGATGGATGCGGTTTTCGCTTCGAATGCTGCTTCGAATGGAATCAAATGATAATTGAAATTATTACCAGGATATACTTGCCCTTTGTGAAACTCAAAGTGCGAGTCGAGGCCTTCCTTTTGAGGACCACCTCCTGAGAAATGTTTTGTCATGGTTGCAACACTTTTCGCACCTAATTTCTCTCCTTGAAAACCAAGGATGTACGCCTTCACCATTCTGGCTGAGAGCTTCGCATCTTCTCCGAACGTACCGCTGATGCGAGGCCAGCGAGGTTCGGTAGCTAAATCGGCCATGGGATGAAGAGCCACACGAATACCCACCGCCAAATATTCCTGTCGCGCAATGTCTCCAAACTGACGCATCAATTTTTCATCATCAATGGCAGCAAAACCCAATTGCTCCGGCCACTGCGAAAATTCGTTGGCCGCCATCGCAAAGATGTTGTTACTGAAATAGTGTCGCGGATCAGAAGCAATCGAAATCGGAATTCCCAATCGAGAGTTTTCGGCTGCCTTCTGCACGTTGTTATTCCAAATGGCGAGCGGTTTCGTTGGAGGTGCAGCCCAGATATTGACATGTGTAATTTTCTTTTCTTCGATCAGCTTATTGGCTTGTGGCATGCGAGCAAACATCCCTTTACCAGGCACATCGTCCAACGAGCCATCATCATTGATGCGCGTGCCGCTGATGAACATCATACCTGCCTTCTCCTCTATATTCATCTGTCCCAGCAAATCATTGACACGGGCCTCGACCGGCTGCGATGCATCTTCATATACATCCATCCGACCATTTTTATTGAGATCACGGTAGTTCGGTGGTGCGGAAATTATCCAGCTCATTAACGCGAGAGACCCGACTACGCCCAAAAGCAGGGTCAAGGTGAATTGCTTTTTCAGTTGGTTATTCATGGTTTTATTGTGTTAATCGTACACAATGATAAGAAAAAGCCAGAATATTAAAATAGCCGATCGTTCTTTATATTGCTGAAATGATTCAGGATCCTTATTCATTACCAGCCGAAGAATTCTACGAACGTGGCCACACCTACTTTTTGCCACACATTTCGATCGATTGTGTCATTTTCGGATTTCACGACAATCAACTGAAGGTGCTGCTGTTGGAATGGAAAGATTCTTTGCGTTGGAGCCTGCCGGGAGGTTTTATATTGAAAGATGAGGACATCGATCAGGCGGCTACTACGATTCTACTAAAACGAACCGGATTAGAAAAAATACATCTACAACAATTTCATACGTTTGGCGACCCCAACCGTGATCGAAAGAAACATGGCATAAACCCTCCAAAAGGGAGTAACTCCAAAGGCTGGCTCATGGATCGTTTTGTGACCATTGGCTATTGGGCGCTGGTAGAACATTCGAAAGTAACACCGACTCCCGATGCATTTTCACGTTCCTGCAGTTGGTGCGAAGTATCAGAAGTGCCGGAGTTGATCTTAGATCACAATCTTATCATCGAGAAAGCACTGGAGTCATTGCGGCAACAATTGAACGATTACCCGATTGGGTTTAATCTACTGCCGGCCAAGTTTACGATGCCAGAGTTGCAAAGTTTGTATGAGACTATTCTCGGTGAAAAATTGGATAGGCGAAACTTTCAAAAGAAAATATTGTCGCTGGGTATACTTACTCGGTTGAATGAGCGGAAACAAGGTGGGGCCCACAAAGCTCCCTATCTTTATAAATTTGATAGGAAGAAATATCAAATGGCTTTGAAGCGCGGTCTTTCTTTTGGGATTTGAAATACAAAAAAAAGAGCCACGTGAAACGCGTGGCTCTTTTTTTATCTTATAGAGATGATTATCTCACGTTAAATCCAAATCCTAAGCTGAGCGAATTGTACTTCTGAAGGGTGTAATCGCCATGAAAGGTGAAGATGGCAAGCTTTAATCTCAAGCCTGCAGTTACACGCGCTCCTGACGGGCTACCGCTGATATCAATTGGGTCAACAAGAGTGGCGGTATTGGAAGTATAAGTACCCTTTACTGCTAATGATGAACTGTTGAAGTTGTAGCCTACTGATCCATATAGTGTAAGAACCGAGATTTTCTTTGAGATCAATCCCTGCAATGTCATGGCGGTAGTCTCAAAAATAGCTTTCTTTCCGGGGTCGTTCGAGTCTAATCCAACATCCATTTTTAATGATGTGTAACCAAAAAATCCGGACAGATCAAATGGCAACGATTTTACACCTGGAATATATTGCTTCACGTCATGCATTACACCGATACCAAACAAACTTACACTGCCACCATCACCAATTTTAGTACTCGGAAAAAAGCGCAGTTTTAGGTCAGTGCCTTTCGGCAAACCCAGACCTAGTTGAATCATAGCCATAGGTGAGGCAGTACCCACCAACGGAACATCTAAGTTCAAACCAGGAGCACCTTCGAATGGTGCACCCGCAGGAATCCCATTAACGTAACCTTGATATTGAGGCTTAATATCATTTCCAAATACGGTAGGAACTTCTGCGGAACCGGTGGGCGTAACGGCTGTAGATCCTACAGATACCAACTTCACATTTGTCAAATTGTTGTTGTTGACCAAATATTTAAGGTCAGAACTCGAAAGGAAAACGGGAGACATCGTAAGCGTTAAATCAAAACCAAATAATTTGTGAGGTGCTGCGGTATTATACCAACCTTGATTTAAACCGATACTGACCGCATTTAAGGCAGGCATGGCGTAGCCGCTAACGAGGTAATTAGCATCTGCTTTTGTTCCTTTTATCAAATTGTCAATATCATCTTGTGCAAATGCAGAGATGGTAGTAATCATCAGTAATAGAGCTAGTATTTTTTTCATGTTCATTGGTTTTCGTTTTAAGTTAAAAATCTAAGCGTGTTTTGTAGTTATTATTCGGGTATTAATTCAAAATAAATCAATTTTTACCAATAATTTGCATGTCGATCTATGAGTCAATTTGTCTATAACTTCTCCATTCACCTATTAGCAGGTATTTACACAATAGTTTCCTTGCTTAATGCAAAAGCGAAGCTATTTGTAAGCGGCCGAAAGAATCTTTTTACGCGATTAGCAGCCTCATTTCGTTCCGTTCCATCACCGGTCATTTGGGTGCATTGTGCTTCATTGGGAGAATTTGAGCAAGGCAGACCCATTATCGAAGCACTGCGTACCCAATTTCCAAAGCATAAAATTTTATTGACGTTTTTCTCTCCATCCGGGTATGAGAATAAAAAAGATTACACGCAGGCTGACTTTATTTTTTATCTCCCATGGGACACACCTACGAATGCGAAGCGCTTTATAGAAATTACGAAACCAGTGCTGGCTATCTTTATCAAATATGAATTTTGGTATAACTACTCGCAGGCATTAAAAAACAGATCGATTCCATTGATTTCTGCTTCCTGCATTCTGCGACCGGAGCAGGCTTTTTTCAAGTGGTACGGATCTGTTTTTCGGAAGACCCTGTACAACTTTCATTATTTCTTTACCCAAAACATCGAAACGCAAGAGTTACTCACAAAACTACATATTCCTTCCACTGTTGCTGGTGATACGCGATTTGATCGTGTCCATCAGATTACACAATCAGGTGCCGCGATTGAATTGGCCGCCCGATTTAAAAACAATCAAAAAGTATTGGTAGCCGGAAGCTGCTGGAAAGAAGATATGGAAGTATTGAGTCCATTTATCAATGATCACTACCAGCAATTAAAATTTATCATAGCGCCCCACGAAATATCCGAGTCCTTCCTGAACTACATTGAAAAAAGCATCTCAGCCAAAACCATTCGCTATTCGCAAGCAAAAGAAGGCGTAGAAGATTATGATGTGCTGATTATTGATAATATCGGCATGCTTTCCCGATTGTATCGTTATGGCGAGTTTGCCTATGTGGGAGGAGCCTTTGGCGATGGGCTTCACAATATTCTGGAAGCTGCCTGTTATGGACTTCCTATTTTCTTTGGAAATAAGAACTACAAAAAATTTCAAGAAGCTACCGATCTAATGATGCGAGGGGGTGCCTTCGAAGTGAGTGGTTATACTGAGCTAAAACAAAAGTACGAATCGCTTAACAACCGGCCGGAAAATTTTCTTCTGGCGTGCGAAGTAACTCGTGCATATGTTCAGGAAAATTTAGGAGCCACCAAAAAGATTGTTGACTATTGTACCAAACTGATTCCAGTATCATGAAGCGTGTACAAAATGCCTTACCTGAAACCATGAACCTATGAAAGGCA
>JAJTHV010000378.1 GCA_021300095.1 Flammeovirgaceae bacterium
ACGGTGGAGCTTCAACGCGAAACTGCATTTTCGGATTTTGCGGGAGAATTCTTTTTGATCTGGTTTTATCCCATTGGTATTTGGATTATTCAGCCGAAGATTAATAAGATCGTGGAAACGAGTAACGATGATTTGAAACTCATGAGTGAATTGAGGTAGCTAAAGATAGGTAGCATCTTTTCTGGGCAAATCAAATTCTTCGCTTTACCCTCACCCTTCTGCAATTGTGCTTCTTGCACACGTGTGCCTCCCTCTCCCACGGGAGAGGGAAATGATGCTTTGTGCTAACAGATGAATGATGATAGGGTGAGGGAGTGCTATCTATTGATTCTCGAAAACACACTCCTCGCCACCCAAAAACTAATCGGCAGTGAAATGCCATACAGGGTAGTCCACAAGTATGAATCGGTGATCAGGTAGAAAACCAAAGCCTGTAAGAGATAAAACAACGGCACTACTACCATTCCCACCGAAAATTTAAGTGAGCCGGTAAACTGTGGATCTTTTGTGTTGGATAAAATCCATTGAATGATTGCTTTCGGTAAAAAAGTATTGATGCTGCTGTATATGGCAATGGCTTTTTTCCATAGGGGAATGAAATGACTGGAAGTTGTTATCGCACGGCCCTTCAAAGAAGACAGCGCTTGTACCAATGATTGATCTGCCCGAAGTTGTTGGATCAAATCCGCATGAATGACACGGTATTTTAAAAACAGATTTACATCCTGATCGTACGTTTTGGCAGGTAAGTGCAACATAAGCGATTGCACCATCTCGTGTGTTTGTTGAATCAACTGATCGTATTGCGTTTGAATATGCACCTCCGGATTTGGTTTCGGCACGGCAATGGCTTTTCCAAAACTAACTAACACCCGCGATCCTGCATTTGCATGCGACTCAAACTGAATACCTATCGGCACAATCTGTACGGTACATTTTTCCGCGGCAGCGAAAGCCATTCGGGCAAAACCTTTTTGAAACGGGCGAAGGCTCCACCGTTCGTCATGATTCCCTTCTCCAAAAATCAGAATGGATTCGCCTCGCTCCAGCAGTGCGGTGTATTGTTGAAAGGCATCTTCGTTTTTTCGGAGAGTGTCAAACCCATCGCGAAAGCGATAGACGGGCAACATCTTTAGTTGCCTTAACATAAAATTGCTCCAGCTATTTTTGAATACACTGGCGCGCGCCACAAACCACGGATGGCGATGCGTGCTGCAACCTACCAGCACCGCATCTAAAAATGCATTCTGATGATTGGCTACAAAAATGACCGCGCCTTCCGGCACAGGGGCCAAATACTGCACTTGCCACTTCTTGTAAAAGAACCACAATGCTGCGCGACAATAGTTTTTGAGAAATCGGTACAGCAAATTCATTTTCCTATAGGCACAAGTGAGCGCTTGCGCATGTAATATGAAAAGGCAAAGCCGCTGATCAGATGCCATACACCCCACCATGCAGCAATCAGCGCCATCGATGCATTCCCGTCAAAGAAAGTAAAAATGAGAATGAGCCCAAGACCTGAGTTTTGGATGGCTGTTTCAATCGCTACGGTGCGGTGTGTCGCTTCTGAATTTTTCAATGATACGCTGAAGTAATAAGATGCGATCAGCGCA
Organism: Flammeovirgaceae bacterium; assembly: GCA_021300095.1. Lineage (GTDB taxonomy): Bacteria > Bacteroidota > Bacteroidia > Cytophagales > Cyclobacteriaceae > ELB16-189. Next base: position 1,617 of record JAJTHV010000378.1, read on the forward strand.
AGTCCGTTATGCAACAAAACAATCCAGAACACATCGAGGAAATGATTGAAGAAAGCCAGCCGATTGTTCATCAGCGCCACTGCGATAAATCCAGTCAGAAATAAGATGGAAATCAAACGAATCGGTTTACCAATTTTCTCAGCCATTCCGGCAAACCGATCCGCTACCCACATACCCGCCACGAGCGGCAGCAGCAAAATCAAACTCATGTTGATCACCAGCGATGAAAAGTCGATGTGCAGTTCTTTTACTTCCGATGACAGTCCGGCCAGCGAAGCCCAGATAAAAAAATTAAGAGGCGTCAACACAAAAGCGAGAAGAGAAGAGGCGGCAGTGAGCGCGACTGATAAAGCAACATTGCCTTGCGCGAGCGAGGTGAAGAAGTTAGATACATTGCCACCGGGGCAGGCAGCCACCAAAATCATTCCCAAAGCAAAACCTTTTGGGATGGGCAGCACGATCACCAGCAACAAGGTGAGAAAGGGGAGAAGCACCAATTGAGAAAACAATCCCGTAAGGACGGCTTTCTTTTGGTGAAGTAATTCTTTGAAGTGAGCGAGTTTAATTTCCAGGCTCACACCAAACATAATGATGGCTAAACAAACATTGAGCGCCACTAAACTATCGGCAGAGAAATGAATTGGAGTTTCTGGAGTCAAAATAATTGATCTTTTGACTAAAGTATCAAAAGAGAATGAGACTGGAAATTATTCGTTTGAGTTTTGATTGGCTTCGTACCAACTATCCACCAATAAGCCGCGGCCTTCTGCGGCAGCTACAGCCAGTTGATCGCACCGCTCATTCTCCGGATGCCCCGCATGACCTTTGATCCAGACAAACTTAGGTTTGAATTTGTGGTGAAGCTGAATGTATTGTTTCCACAAATCTGGATTGGCTTTTTTGGCGAAGTTTTTTTTCTCCCAATTCCAAATCCATCCTTTCTCTACAGAATCAACCACGTATTTGGAATCGGAGTAGATGGTGACAGCATGGCCGTCTTTTTTGATAGCTTCCAATCCGCGGATTACTGCCAGCAATTCCATACGGTTGTTGGTGGTCAGGCGAAAGCCTTCGGCCAATTCTTTTTCGTGTGCTCCGAATCTTAGAATGGTACCGTAGCCACCCGGCCCCGGATTACCCTGCGCAGCTCCGTCTGTGTAAATGCGAATCATCCGAAGTTAAGATTACTCTTAAAGATTTTGACAGCAATGGCCAGCAGAATAACTCCGAATACTTTTCGTAAAACAACAAATCCGGATTTGCCGATTTTTTGTTCCAGCCAGCCACTGGAGCGAAGTACAATGTAAACGAAGATGAGGTTTAAGATGATGCCAATCAGAATATTGGTTTCGGCATATACAGCCCTGAGAGATAGGATGGTGGTAAGCGTTCCGGCACCGGCAATTAGCGGAAAAGCAAGAGGAACAATAGATCCTGTACCTTTTGCGTCCGGATCATCTTTGATTAAATCAATTCCCAAAATCATTTCCATAGCGATGATAAACATCACAATAGCTCCGGCTACTGCAAACGAACCCACATCCAAACCAAAAAGTTTCAGAATCGATTGGCCAAGAAAAAGAAACACAATCATTAACACGGCTGCAATGAGCGTAGCTTTCTCTGCATAAATTCTGCCTTCTCTATTGCGAATCAGAATCACAAAAGGAATGGATCCGAGTATATCGATGACCGAAAAGAGAATCAGAGTAACGGAAAATATTTCTTTGCTATCCATTGGCTTTAAAATACGAAGGTAGCAAAAGCGATTGAACATGAGGTCATCGCACCGTCTGTCAAGTTTCTTTTTATGTTGGAATAAATTGACAATATTTGTTGTTGTGAAACAGACATTCATTCAGGCTACAAAACTTTTTCTGCTCGTAATAGTATGCAGCAAAATGCTTTTGTGCTTCTCTTTGGACTCTTTTTCCAACAGATCTCCGTTTTCTTTCTTTGACCAAGCTACTGAATTCGAGGTGGATGGAGAAGAGAAGGCTGATCTGGAGCCGGAAGATGAATATTTTGTGCATATCATGATGATTCATGGTGATCGCACCTTGAAGACAAACAACATACTCCACGGTCATTCTTCACAACTCACCGATGGCCTAGTATTTGAAATAGTACCACCACCGCCAAAGGCGTAGCCTTCATTCTCTCTCTTTACATTTTCGTTTACCTGTATTTTACGTATTTATTATGCAAGAAAAACTGTCATCACGGTTTTCCGATAATTTTGTTTATGACCTTCCCGCATCGGTCGTTGTATTTTTAGTGGCCTTGCCTTTGTGCATGGGCATTGCTCTCGCCTCGGGAGCACCCATCTTTTCCGGCATTTTAGCAGGTGCCGTTGGCGCTATTGTGGTGGGAGCCATCAGCCGCTCGTCATTAAGCGTAAGCGGACCCGCGGCTGGCCTTACATCCATTGTTATTTTGGCCATCCATGACGTTAATTCATTTCCGGTATTTCTTAGTTGTGTGGCGATGGCAGGTGTGATTCAAATTGCCCTTGGCTATTTGCGTGCCGGAGTCATTGGCCATTTTGTGCCGGTTGCTGTCATCAAAGGAATGTTGGCTGCGATTGGGTTGATATTAATATTAAAACAAATACCGCATGCAGTTGGGTATGATGTTGATTTTGAAGGAGATGAAAGTTTTTATCAGCCGGATGGCGAAAATACCTTCAGTGATCTGTTGTACTCCTTTAATTATTTCACGGGTGGTGCCATTGTTATTTCTACCCTCTCTTTGTTGTTGTTGATTGTGTGGGAGCGGCCGATTATTCAAAGTAACAAGTATGCAAAATTGATTCCGGGGCCTTTGGTCATCGTGCTTTTAAGTATTGGAATCAATCTGTTTTTTGCCAGATACATTCCGAACCTCGAAGTCAAAGCTTCGCATTTAGTTTCCTTTCCGGAAGTGGCCAATCGGGAGAGTATTGTTGACTTACTCACTTTTCCTGATTTTTCGCAGTGGAATAATCCCGCAGTCTATAAAATTGCCATCACTATTGCCTTGGTTGCTAGTTTAGAAACACTTCTCAGTATTGAAGCAGCGGATAAGATAGATCCCTACCATCGCATCACACCTTTGAATCATGAGTTGAAGGCGCAAGGCGTTGGTAATCTTGTTTCAGGATTGATTGGTGGTTTGCCGATTACATCAGTTATCGTGCGTACATCGGCCAACTTAGCGGCAGGAGCGAGGACAAAGATTTCTACGATTGCTCATGGAGTATTGCTCCTGGCGGCTGTATTGCTGATACCTCATTTCCTGGAGATGATACCATTAGCGGTATTGGCTGCTATTTTGTTAATGGTGGG
>JAJTHV010000086.1 GCA_021300095.1 Flammeovirgaceae bacterium
GATGATCGCTTTATCGCGGATGTCGCTGCCGTAGGAGTAGTACATATCCTGATACGGCTTGATCTGAGTCGTCAAATTCGCAACTAATTGTTTCGCGGCTTCAGGCTGCCCTGCTTTTGCGTAAGCGGATGCCAACATCCATTTAGATTGCACCGAAATGTCTTTCAACTCGCGCATGCGGTTCATGGCACCTAGTTCAGGTGAGCCTGCCAACGCCAGTGTGTAAAGGCGATACGCTTGGCGTAAGTCAGAATAGTAATAATATTCTTTGTTCAGCGGACTGCGCCATTCGGCTGCTTTGTTCTTTTGGTATTTCTTCCATCTCTTCATGATGTCATCCGAAACAAAGTATCCTTTGTCCATGGCAGAAATTAGGAAATGGCCGGCATAGCTGGTCCCCCAGTCGTCTGCCTCCTGATAACTGGGCCAATATCCAAATCCGCCATCACGGGTGATGAATAAACGTAAACGCTCAATCGCTCGAGTGACATTGTTTTTGATTCTGCGATTTTCATTCTCACTCAATTCCTTCACTACATCTAAATACAATTGAGGGAAAGCCGAAGAAGTAGTTTGCTCAATGCAACCGTGTGGATATTCGATCAGGTAGCTAAGGCGATATCCTAAATTGATGGGTGGCAGCGATGAAACTTCCAACACACTGGAGTTCGTGCCGGCAATTCCTACAGGTGTTGTTGATGCGTTCCACGACTTGCCATTTTCTAAGAACATCTCACTGACTTGCGTAATGGGCACATTCGGATTGCGAATTTCAATTTCAATCTCATCGGAAGATTTATAATTTCCGCTGGTGGCAATCACGGTTACTTTCGCAATGCCGATTTCTGACTTTACATTCAAACCAAAATCAACGGTCAAATCTCCGGAAGGAGGAATCACAATAGAACGAGTTGCTTCGCCTGCTACCGTAAGTCCACCACTCACTTTGATCTCGACTTTGGCATTTTTGATTTTCTTGTCTTGCGTGAACAAGGTGATCGGCAGTGTTACTTTTTCTTCCGGACCTAATACACGAGGAAGAGTTGCTAATACCATCAACGGCTTGCGCACAGGCACTGCTTTTTCTGTATTGCCATAAGCGCCATCATAACCTGCCACTACCATCACTTTTACGGAACCAATGTATTGCGGCATGGTGAAATTGATATCCTTACTTCCACCATCGATCGTATATGGTCCAAAGAATTTTACCACCGGCTTGAAGCGATTGGCACGCGGGTCATCTTGCTTCGCCTTCATGGCCGCATCACCACCAATTGCCAGTAAGCGTTCGATGCGCGATCCGAAAGCACCCATCACATCATCATACAAATCCCACGTTCTTACACCCAGCGCTTCGCGGGCATAGAATTTATTCCAGGGCTCGGGCGTTTTGAAGCGTGTGATGTCCAGCAAACCTTCATCGACCATCGCTAATGTGAAAGTCATTTTACGTTTTGATTTTTCGGAGACTTTGATTTTCACTTCAGCGCCTGGTTCGATCTCTGATGCCATGTCGATCACTGGCTCCAAATGTGTTTTAGGATTTTCGACACCGATCGGGATGATGCCGTACAGACGAATCGGCAGATCGTTGACGGTTTGCGCGTGTGGTTGCAACAGCGTAACGTTTACAAATACATTGGGCGTCATCTCCGCAGTAGCTTCGATCGAAAGTTTGTTTTCTCCTTTCTTAGTTTCGATCCAGCGCGTGGAAAGAATCTTTGTTCCGTTTTCAATCGATACTAAAGCGCGACCTTCTCCGCTGCCGGGGATCGACAAGTTTATTTTTTCGCCTACGTTGTATTTCGTTTTGTCGGAGGAGAAGGTAAGTCGGGTAGCGGCTGTCTTCGTAGCCTCGCGACTTTTGCGACCGAAGTAGCCGGGTTGATCTAAGTAAAGCATTTGCCCGGTACAATGGCCGGAGACAGGATCGCACACGCGCAAGTAGTACGTACCCCAATCTTCTTTCGCCACCGTGAAGTTCCAACTCGCCTTTCCGTTGGCTGTGTTGAGTTGACCGGAAGTCATGAGCGTAGCGTTATCGCCTTGCACATAGTTGGCGATGTTGTTGTAGGTGTTATCCCACCACCAGTAGCGATCGAGGCGATAGAGATTTACTTCCACATTTTCACGATCTACCGGTTTGCCATCGCGATCTAAAATAATCACATCGATGGTTTGAGGTTTATCGGTATAGAGCATGCCACTGTATTCTTCTCCTTTCGGCACACGCAAGCCGGTGTAAGAATCATAAGGTAAGAATGGCAACGCAAAACGATCGATGCTGAAGTTACCACTCTCTTCAAACACTTTTCCCCGGAACACGGCTGTCATGAAGCCCGGATAATCATCGCCCGGAAGGGTAGCATTCAATGATGCTTTGCCATCAGAATCCGTAAATCCTTCAAAGAATGTTTGTGTTTCTGAGTTGAAATCGCGCGATGGTTCTTCAAAAGTGAAGTCATCGTACTTTACAAATGTAGTGGTACTCTGCATGACGGTTACGTCAAATTCGGCTTTCAGATTTCTGCCGGGCGCACCGTGCAACCACTTCACATCTAAATTACCTTGGACTTGTTGCGAGATTAATCGCTCCGTGCCGAGGTCGAGATTGATTTTTAAACGATTCGGTTTTACCGTTTCGATTTTGATGTTCTGACTAAAATCGGTTCCACCCACTTTGATGCGTGCCATCCAATTGCCGGTAGGTGCATCGGGTGAGGTAGCGGTAGCAAATCGGTAGAAGCCATTTTCGGAGGTGGATTTCACCAGACGCGTGGTGACAACGCCTTGCGGGTTTTGCAATTCAAATACCACCGGATGGGTAGGAGGCAGCACCTTGTTGCGATCTTCTAAAATAAAGCTTAGGTACAACGAATCACCTGGACGCCATACGCCACGTTCGCCATATAAAAATCCTTTTAATCCTTTGTTTAAGGCATCACCGGAGACATCGAACCCGCTCAATGAAAGCGATTCACCATCAATCAGCCGCATGTAGCCACGCTGCGCACCGCTTTTGGCAATGAGTGCAAATGGAGTTTCGCGCAAATTGTAAATGGCTTTGCCTTCGCTATCAGTGGTGAGGGTTGCTAAAAGTTGTTGCTGGAAGTCATACACCTCTATGGTTGTGCCCGAAATGGGTGCCGTTGTTTTTAAGTCGGTGGCGATGACCGTAGTGATGCCGTCATTGCTGCGTTTGGCGATCAACCCCAAATCGGAAGCCATCACATTTCTGGTAATATTTCTATTCGAAGAATAATAAGAGCCATTGCATGGATTGTCGCGCTCATTCCAATCGTAATCTCCATCGTAATAGTCGTAATCATTCTCATAATAGTATTCGCGGTAGCCGGAGTAGTCGAGTGTTTCTGCACTTTCGATATCCACTTCATTTTCCGCCTGACCATCGCAGAGATACGCAGCGTAGCGTTTCTTAAACTTGAGATTGATTTGGTAGATCGCACCGGGTTCGGTTTGAATCAACTTGGATAGATCGAGCGTAAAACGATTCCACTTTCCAATGTCGGTAACACCGGTGTTGTCTAATTGAATAGTTTTCTTCAAAACATTTTTACCCACCCGATATAATTCCGAAGAACCATCGATCTGATTGTTTTGTAGGAATTGAAGAATATTATTTTCATAGACTTTTTGTACACTTACGTCTACGGCTTTCAAGTTGACCGCCTCGAAGGGTAACACCAACCCATTCGTGCTCGGCAGGATGCTACCTTTGCCAATAAATCGTACTTCCGGTTTCAGTTGCTCGAATACTACTTCCGTAGAAGAAGATGACTTCATTTTGTATTCCAGAATATTCTGGATGCCTGCTTCGATCAAAATAGTTTTAGTTCCGGCCTGCCGCACGGGAAGGTAAACCCAGATCTCATTGTCATGAATGTCAAAATCCAGATTGGTGGTTCGTTCTTCTTGCAAGGAGATCAAACCCAAGAGAGATTGTTTTTCTTTGAGTGGGTCGGAGAATTGAAGGATGACATATTGATTGGGGTTTTGCACCACTTTTGCGCTCATTAGTTTAAAGTCGCTGAGGGAGGGGAGTTCTACTTTTTCTTCTTCTACCCGGTCGACACCAATCAGTTTTCCATTCACTGTCAGTTGCACTACACTGGCATCATCTTTACGAGCCACGTCTTCCACCACAAACGAATGTTGTTTGCCTTCACCTGCATGTGTCCAGTTAATCTTTAGTCCTTTATTATCCTGTGTGGCCTCCATCATTTTTTCGATGGCTTGATCTTCGGCAAAATCGGCCGTCATCAGCAAGCCTTCAATGCGTTGGCGCTTCAACTCCGTTTTTACGTAGGGTTTTACGTTGTTAATACTCAATTCAAAGCTTTGTGGAATGATTTGAAAGGAATAGTTGAAGGAGGTCAGCTCTTTGGGTACTTCAAACAGTTTGGAGAGATTGAATTCCACCTGGTAGACTTGTCCGGAGGGCATGCGGCCATCAGGTTTGAACTCAATGGTTCTACGATCGAGCCATTTGGTTTTGCCGCTGATGGACGGGCTGAACTCAAACAACTTCACCGATGTCTCCTGCCCGATGGAGGCAGAGTCTACCGCCTCTTTGGCAAAAATGATTCGAATGGGCGAGTTGGAGCTAATCACTCCTGCCGTGTAGGTGGAGATGTATTCGCCAAATGCCGGGTCGATAAAGCCGATTGGCGCATCATTTTTGGTTTTGCAGTTAAAGAGGAGGGAGGAGAAAAATAGGAGCAGTAGCGCTGAGTAGCTCAGCCTGCGAGGTGAAGTGAAGGACATAGTGATGTGTTTTTTGGAATTTCTCAAATGTCGCGAAAGCCAGTGTTTCTCCAAAAGCAAGAGCCTTAAATAGTCGTAGCTTTGTAAAAATATTTTTATGAACACAAAAGTGGTCATGTCGGTGAGCGCGGTCACCATGGGTTTGGCGGGATTGGCACTTTCATTTCTACCTGCGGAGGTATTGAGTTACCTGAGCGGAGGGAATGCAGGAAATCTGCCTCCGGTTACGTTGCAGTTGCTGGGGGCACTGTATTTTGCTTTTGCGATGATCAACTGGACGGCCAAAGGCAATTTGATTGGAGGAATTTATGCCCGGCCGGTGGCCATCGGCAACCTGAGTCACTTTACGATAGGTGCGCTGGCACTGTTGAAATCAGCATCTCAACCATTGTTATGGGTAGTAGCAACGGTTTATGTTGTTTTTGCGGTCGCTTTTGGAATCATTTTTTTTACCCATCCGGTGAAGGAGCAATCTAGTTAAACTTCTTCGGCAAGAGCCACGAGAAGATAAGTGTAAATGTCAGGTGACTCCTACGGAGTCGACCACGTATGCTATTTTTTCTATAAAGAGGCTGCCCCGATGGGCATGATAGATTAATCTGTGCCGCGAGCTACAGAGAATATTTTTATGGTCTTGGTCTGTTGGGACATTGAATCGAGAGGGTCCGATTTGTGAAGACAAAAACCGAGACTGTGATAAGCGATGGCTGGCTCCGTAGGAGCCACCTGTTTATAGATAATGATGCGGGGCTATTCGGCTCCGTAGGAGCCTCCTGATCTTGATACTATATTATAAAATAACGAGGACACGAACCAACTGGAGGCGAACGGAATAAGGAAGCCTTAGTTATTTTCCGTAAGGCATTTGGCTCCTTCCATCAGGAATCTTTCAAACTTGTTTCGAAGTTCTTTAGAACTGTACGTCTGCAGTCCTCCATGCAGATCGGGAAACTGCATGTGGGTGACTTTGGAAGTGGCTAACTTTTTCAGTTGTTCGTTCGTGATTTCGGTCTTCATAAAATAAGTGGAAGAAACAACGTTGCTGCTCTCACTAAACGAGGTGCTGCTGACCACCGATTTGGTTTCGAACAAGGTGTGCATCTTGATGATTTCACCATTCTCAAGCTTTATTTGTACATCACTTCCTGCCGAGATGGTGTATTCGATGGCTCCAATTTCGCCTACACGAAACTCCAGTGTGCTCTTGCCGTTGCGCGATTCCATAAAGAGCGTGCGTATACCGCCCGCTTTCCATTCGAAGGTGGTTACCTTCTCATTCGAGAAAGGATCGGTTTGTTTTTCGCATTCTTGTCCGAAGCTGAATGAAATTGTGAAAAACACCAATACGATGAGAATAAGGGGAGTTTTCATAGAATTTTGTTTGGTAAAGAAATCTACAAAAATGTGATTACAATGTCAAGATGCTGTTGGTGTTTGACCCAGCGTGCGTACTGAAACCCGTGCGTGAAGGATGGAAGCGGAAAGCCCCCGATACGCACAAGCAAGCTGGCGGGGACTTGAAGCGAACAGCCTGACCCGAGCTTGCCAACCGAAGCATTGGCGGAGGTTGGCAGGCGAGGGACACGCCCAAAAAATGAACTAATCTTATTCTCCGATACGGACTGAAGTCATGCTCAATGAACCGGCCAGCAACTTGTCGTTGAACAATGAGAGCGAATCGGTTTTGTCTTGCAATGCCAACGTGTAAATGAGCGGCAGGTAATGATCGGGTGTGGGTATGGCAAGTTGATACGCTTTGCCTTGCTTGTCGAAATCGATGAGCGGTGCATAGTTGCCGTCTTGCAGATGGCTGTTGATGGCAGCGCGCGCTTCGATGGCCCAATCGTAGCCGTAGTTGTCTTTGTGCATGTTGGCGAAATCGGCCATGCGCAGATTGTGAATGATGTTGCCGCTGCCGATGATTAATATTCCCTTGTGCCGAAGGCTACTTAATTTTTTTGCGAGCTCGTAGTGGTACCGTGCCGGTTGTGTGTAGTCGATGCTCATTTGAATGACGGGCACGTTGGCATTGGGGTACAAATGTTTGATGACCGACCACGCTCCGTGATCGAGTCCCCACTTTTCATCGAGGTCGACATGCGTGGGTTGAAGTAATGTTTTTGTTTCGGCCGCGAGCGCGGGACTTCCCTTGGCGGGATATTGCACCTGGTACAAGGCCGGAGGGAATCCACCGAAGTCGTGGATGGTGGGTGGCATTTCCATGGCGGTGACTTTGGTGCCGCGCGTAAACCAATGGGCAGAGATGCAGAGGATGGCTTGCGGCAGCGGAATATTTTTAGCCACGTTGCGGAAGCCGGCCACAAACTCGTTTTCTTCGATGGCGTTCATGGGGCTGCCGTGACCGAGAAAGAGCACGGGCATTTTTGGCGTAGCCGCGAATGAATCGGATAAATGAGAGAGGTCTTGTAAATTCATGTCCATAGATAATAGCGGCAGGGCAGCCAATGATTTAAGGAATAGGTTTCTATCCATGCGGAAGTCAACAGTTTTTCAGAGCAAAGCGTTCCTAAAAATAGAATTTTATGTTATCTCTTTCAACCTCACCCCATCTGATTGCTGTGAGTTAAGCTTAGTTTCTGATCCGTTGTCGTATTCAAAAATATGGCATCTGTGGTATAGTAATGAATTTCAAGCGAGTCTCCCGTCTTGCAGCGCTTACAAGATCGTCAGTATCTACTCATAGGATGCTGGTAATGAATAATGAAAAAACGTGCAGATATGAAAACGTAAAACTAATTGACCAAACCAAAATACTTGCGAAGGCGCGAGGTAAATCATTACCTCTTGCTTTCAAAAGAAATTTTGTTCCCCAAGATATCTACCTAAATACATAGGACATTTTGTTGCCGGCTGGCCCCTTCACAATTCTAGTTTTCCGTTCTTTCAATTGAGTCTGTCCATTTTATCATCTCTGCAAAAATTCTGTCTTCTGAAACTGTGTCAGTAAGTATTTTGTCGTAGGAGAGTCGTTTAATATCCATCAGATACTCTGTCATGAGTCTTCCTTTGTAATAATACTTTGGCACTTTGCATCCGCCTTCAGTAATGGAAATCCAGATATCTGTCAACTTACTTTCAAGTTCAATGTATCTATCAAGCTCATTGACTAAATCGCAGTCTGCTGTTAAGCGCTGTGGTCGCCTTGCTATATACTCAGGATAGCCTTCTAGCTTCCAGTACTCCGGATGTTTAAACGGATTGAATTTCAATTTACCATA
>JAJTHV010000193.1 GCA_021300095.1 Flammeovirgaceae bacterium
CCGATTCGGTAACTCGTTATTTTGTTGCCGCTTTACGTCCAGATGGCTGCGAGGGAGATCGCATTGAGACAAAAGTGGAGGTGGCAAATCTGTTAGAGACTTTTGGGGTGATTCAAGCCCAACAAGCTTGTAAATCAGGTTCTGTTCTTCTTCAAGCTTCTACTTCAATTCCTAATGGAACTTTTAAATGGTACAATTCTTCAACCGCTCAAACGCCAATAGCAGAAGGGCAGGAGTTTTTGATTAACAATTTACCTTCATCAAGAGATTATTACGTTTCATTTACTTCAAACACTGGATGTGAAAGTTCAAGAGTGCCTGTTACAGCCTCTGTCATTGAATTTAATCCTTCTGTTGAAGTGAGCCTTGAAAAGCCAATAGTATGTGCAGGAGAAAGGCATATTCTTTCTGCAATTGAAACACCAGGCGCAGTAACTTATGAGTGGTTTGACTCTGCCGATTCATCATCTCCCATTGCTACAGGAAACAGAATGATCACCAATTCGCTTGCTTCCACGTCTGACTACTACTTGAGAGCTGTAAATGCTTTAGGATGCTTCTCTAATCGAGTGAAAGTAACTGCACCCGTCTCTTCAGGTATAAATCCATCAACTGTCAACTTTAGTTCTACGTCAATTTGCAGGGAAGGGGAAGCTACCCTTCAGCCTGTGAACGGGTTACCTACATCAACTTATCGCTGGTATGCTTCGATGGATGATTCAATGCCAGTCCACGAGGGCAGTATCTTTACTACTGGAAGTTTGTCGACATCTACGAAATTTTATGTAGCCGCTATCGATAGTTATGGTTGTGAAAGTACTTTAAGAAAAGAAGTAAGTGTTCAGGTTACTTCCTATGCAGAGCCAGTTATTCAAGTGCCCGGAGATGGTTCGCTAAAATCTAATTTTACAGCTGGCAATTCTTGGTATTTGAACGGAGCCCTATTACCTAATGAAACAAGCCAGTTTTTGAATGTAAAGGAATCAGGTGACTATTCCTTAAAAGTCGATTTCCAAGGATGCTCAGAGTTTTCTGGAGCTGTAAATATAACTACCTTGATAACTGGAATAGAAGATTCAAGCTATGAGTATACTGTATATCCCAATCCAGTTTCAGAGATACTGCAAATCAGGGTAAAAGATTCAACTCCAATTATGCGAGCTTATTTAGTGAATAGTAATGGAGCAAAAGTTGCCGAAATCCAAATGAATAAGAACCTTGACGAATGGTCAGGTGAAATTGACTTGCGTCAGGCAAGCAAAGGCCTTTATATTATTCAGTTGAATGCAGGAGAAAGGTTAGTCGCCCACAAAATTATTGTCAAATGAAAAGTACGCTTGCCTTTTTGTTCATCTTTTTTGTTCTAGCACTATCAACGATAGCACAGCCTCCTGGTGACCCGGGTGGGGGTACGGATCCGGATGTTCCTATTACGGGAATAGAAGTTCTATTGGGAGTGGGGGGCGCTTTGGGTGCCAAAAAATTGATGAAGCGTAGAAAATCAGTGAAAGCTTGATAATAAAGTTTTTTAGAGATATTCGAATTTTACCTAGATGGGTTGTCATATTCATTGACCTATCGATTATCGCTTTCTCATGCACTGCAGCCTATCTGCTTCGTTTTAACTTCGTTCTTGCCGAAGTTCTGAACACCAATTTTATCTATGGTGTATTTTACTATACGTTATTTGGAGCAACAGCTATTTTGATTACTGGTTCCTACAACGGAATTATTCGATATACCGGTTTACAGGATGGCGTTAGAATCATTAAAATGGTGTTCTTAAATGTGGCTTTTGCTGCCATTTCCAATCTGGTATTCTTTTATAATGGACACAATAATCTAGTACCGTATTCGGTAATTATCATAAGCTTTTTTACATCTTCGTTACTCCTTTTCAATTATAGACTGTTGGTGAAATACTTTTTTGCCTACTACAAAAACATCATCTTTAAAAGAGCGCGTGTTTTGATTTATGGAGCAGGGCAAACGGGCATCATCACAAGACACGTAATTGACTCTTCCCCTCGAACCCAAACGGTTGGCTATTTGGAAAATGACTCCGCCAAGATTGGAAAGGTACTTGATGGAATAAAAATTTATAGTGCCGATTTACCACTAATTGAGCAATTGTTCAGAGAAATAGGAGTGGATGAAGTTGTAATTACAGTCCGAGATATATCCTTGGAACAAAAGAATGATCTGGTTGACTTATGCATAAAAAATCAAGTTAAGATTAGAACTATTCCTCCAATAGATAAGTGGGTGAAAGGTGAGCTAAGCATTAATCAAATAAAGGAGATAAATATTGAAGACTTACTAGGAAGAGAATCAATCAAATTGAATAATGAAACGGTAAAGACTGACCTTAGAAACCGAAGAGTAATGATAACGGGTGCCGCTGGGTCGATCGGAAGCGAATTAGTTCGGCAGATCATCCAGTATGCCCCATCAGAATTAGTCCTCATCGACCAAGCAGAATCAGATTTATATGCAATTGAACGTGAAATAAAATCGTATAACGCAGCTACGAGTGTAATTCTCTACTTGGCGGATATCACGAACAAGGATCGTATTAGAACAATCTTTACTTCACATCGGCCTGATATATTGTATCATGCAGCTGCTTACAAGCACGTGCCTATGATGGAGAGTAATCCTGGCGAAGCGGTGTTGTGTAATATCCTTGGCACTAAATTATTGGCCGACTTATCAGTTGAATTTGGGGTATCAAAATTTGTAATGATATCGACAGATAAGGCCGTTAACCCTACCAATGTTATGGGTTGTTCCAAGCGGATTGCTGAGATATATGTGCAGTCATACAATAATTATCTCGCATCAACAGGCGGTTCCACTGCGTTCATCACCACTCGATTTGGGAATGTGCTAGGTTCTAATGGTTCTGTCATTCCCATGTTTAAAAAGCAGATTCAAATGGGTGGACCAATTACAGTAACTCATCCAGATGTAACAAGATACTTTATGACCATACCGGAAGCTTGCCAATTGGTTTTAGAGGCTGGTACAATGGGAAAAGGTGGTGAGATATTTATTTTCGACATGGGTAAAGCAATTCGAATTGCTGAATTAGCAAAGAAAATGGTTCATTTGTCTGGATTAGAACCAGGAAGAGATATTGAAATTGTTTTTACAGGCTTGAGGGAAGGTGAAAAATTGTATGAGGAGCTTCTCAATCAATACGAAAATACGATCGTCACACATCATTCGAAAATAATGATAGCAAAGGTTAAGGAATATAAATATGATGAAATTAACAAGTACGTAGATTTGTTCAATGACCTTGTTTACGATAATAATGAACTTAAGATGGTTGCCTTGATGAAAGAATTAGTGCCAGAGTATAAAAGTAGTTATTCTCGATATGAAGTATTAGATGATAAATCATTCGCTACTGTTTAGTTCGCTTTCGCTAAAAAGAGTAGCTGACACTCGATTATGTGAAATGAACACCATTACTGCAATGAATAATAGGGTCGACAATAAGTAGAGTTAATCTTCGTGAAAGGTTAGCTATACGCACACGACAAAAGCATCATATCAATATCCAAAGTCTTTCAATGTGATATAAAGAAAGTGACCTCCTTTTTTGTTAAAAAAGGAGTATTAAGGTATGAAAATGAATTAAAAGAATGCTCTTAGGAACTGGTTAGCGTCTCTTCTTTAGACCACCTCTTTTATTGTATCTACTTGTGGCGTTTCTCTTCTTCGAAAAATTAAGACCATTTCCTTTTCTGCTGAATTGGAAAGGAAGGTAATATTCCAGTTTAACGTTTACGAGCATATAAGCATCTTCTGTTTTGGGATTACCCCTAACATCTCCTGGCTGCCATGGAAAACCAATTTCTTGCCCCCGGTCAGATAAAAATGGTTTAGGATCAGCCGGATATACTGTACTTACATCATCTAAATAATCTGTGAATGTTTTTCGCCAACCACCTTCAAAGGATAGATTAACTGTGGGAGACACTTTAAGTCTAATGCCTAAGCCAAATGGGATCACTGGCTGTATGAGACTGTATGACACTCCTTCAGTTTTAAGAGGCTGAAGGGCAATCCATTCCCCGTTATACTTGGTTTTCGGATTCATGTAAAGCAATCCAAAGCCAGCAAAGCCATAAATATTAATTTTTGGTCTTCTGTAAAATCGGTCCCCATTTTCATAAAGATTAATTATTGCTACAGAATTTAATTCTAAGCAACTTGATGAAAATGATAAATTCCTGAATTTTCTACCTCCTTCTTCTACAGCTTCTTTATCATCGCCTGTAATCGTAAACCAATGTGCTTCCGCTCTGAGTGAAATTCTTCTTGAAATGTAAAGTTGTAGCCCTACATTGATTGACGGGTCTGGATTAATGAACTTACCAGGATTTGTAAGTTCTCCAAAATAAGTTGCAGACCCTAAACCTAAACTGGCAATTAAAGATCTTTCTCTGCGTGCAGCATAAAAACTCTGGGCACTAACAGATTGAAGCGCAGTGAGTAGAATTACAGCGATAAAATAGAATCTAACCATTATTTATATAATGCAATTTATTCATTTTAAGCCAAATAGGAAACCCTTTGACTAAGCTAATACCTCTTTTATTTTCTGCGCTGCCTCTTTCAATAAAATGGCTGAAAATACCTTTAAGCCTGATTCTTGAATGATTTTTGCACCTTCTTCCGCATTGGTACCCTGAAGGCGAACGATAATAGGCACCGGAATGTTGCCCACTTTTTTATATGCCTCCACTACTCCGGAAGCCACCCGGTCGCAACGCACAATACCTCCGAAAATATTGATTAAAATGGCTTTTACGTTTGGATCTTTCAGGATAATGCGGAAACCAGCTTCAACTGTTTCTGCATTTGCGCCACCACCCACATCCAAGAAGTTGGCGGGTTCGCCCCCGGAAATCTTGATTATGTCCATAGTAGCCATCGCCAAACCGGCTCCGTTTACCATGCAACCGACATTCCCATCCAATTTCACATAGTTTAGGCCTGATTTACCGGCTTCAACTTCCAATGGATCCTCTTCTGTAATATCTCTAAGTTCTTCTAGGTCTTTGTGTCTGAAAAGTGCATTGTCATCCAGATTCACTTTGCCGTCTACAGCCAAAATTCTGCTGTCTGAGGTCTTTAAAACCGGGTTGATTTCGAACATAGAAGCATCCAGACCTACATAAGCATTATAGAGTGAGTTTACGAACTTCACCATTTCTTTGAATGCATTTCCTTCTAAACCCAGCGAGAAAGCAATCTTACGAGCTTGAAATGGCTGTAACCCAATGGAGGGATCGATCCATTCTTTCACAATCTTTTCTGGATGTGTGGCAGCCACTTCCTCGATATTCATACCACCTTCGGTAGAAGCCATGATTACCGGTTTGCTGGTAGAGCGATCTAACAAGATGCTCATATAGTATTCCTTGGGTTCAGATGCCCCTGGATAATAGACATCTTCAGCAATCAAAACTTTATTTACCTTCTTTCCTGCCGGTCCTGTTTGGATGGTAACAAGTGTTCCACCGAGAATAGCTTTGGATTTTTCAAATACTTCATCTACGCTTTTAGCTAACACAACTCCCTTAGAGCCAGTCTCTTTCACGGTACCTTTGCCACGGCCACCCGCATGGATTTGTGATTTGACTACAAACCACTTTGACCCGGTTTCTGTCTGTATTTCTTTCGCAGCAGCTACGGCTTTGTCGGGGGTGTCAGCAACGATGCCTCGTTGTACGGCAACTCCAAATTTTTTTAAGATATCTTTGGCTTGGTATTCGTGAATATTCATGCTTATGGATTTTGGAAGCAAGCTACTTTTTTTAAACCTTTAATTCAAGAATAAAGACAACTCATGTTAAAAGGAATTGGTTTACAAAAGTCGTACGGGGCGCTGCGCGTACTTAAAGGTGTGGATATCGAGATAAACAAAGGGGAGGTGGTATCGATAGTGGGAGCCTCGGGTGCCGGAAAGAGTACTTTACTTCATATCCTCGGAACGCTCGATATTCCAGATGCCGGAACGCTGGAAATAAATGGTAAGAATGTATTTGTACAAACACAGCAGGCGCTGGCTGCATTTAGGAATAAGCACATCGGATTTGTTTTTCAATTTCATAACCTGCTGCCCGAGTTTTCAGCCCTTGAAAATGTGATGATTCCGGGCTATATCGCCAAAGCAAGCGAACCAGATTTGAATAAAAGGGCGATGGAATTGTTAAGCTTGCTGGGGCTTGCGGACCGAGCCAAACATAAGCCTTCCGAACTATCGGGTGGCGAACAGCAACGAGTGGCCGTGGCTCGCTCGTTAATCAATTCGCCTTTATTGGTATTTGCAGATGAACCCAGTGGAAATCTGGATTCGAAGAATGCAGCCGAACTGCATCAACTTTTCTTTCGCTTACGCGATCAATTCAACCAAACTTTCGTGATCGTAACCCACAATCAGGAATTTGCAGCTACTACGGATCGCAAATTGGAGATCAAAGACGGCACAATGGCCTTCTAAATTCTGCGCTTGGTGTATTTCGATTGTGATTTCAGACCGTGCTTGGTGTGATTATTGGTTTGGCCGTATGAATGGCAGTGGTAAGTTTCGAACGAGCAAGAGGTTAAGATGGCTGCCAGCACTACAAACAAGACTAATTTCTTCATGACTTTTACTTTTTGTTGATACAAAGGTATAGTCAGCGACTGGGCGGATTTTTTCGATGTTTGGGCGAAAGGAATCTACGTAAGTCAAAGAGAAAAATTGACTGAAAATGATCGATTCTATTGATAATTGATTCAGGCGCAGCCAAACCTTACATAGAACCTTACATGAATTATCAACTTAAAGATTTACTTTAAGTATCAATGGTGCAATAGTATCGTTTCGGTTTCTTCAATTAGGGCTAAGCCTTTTTCATTGATAGACGTAATCCGAATTTTTTTCAGTTCGTTGATCAGAATGGGATCGTATTGCGCTGCCACGCGAATGTAGTTTTCCGTAAAGCCATGCATCCTGCCTTCTTCAATATCATTTTCAAATAAAACCGAGAATTCGTTTCCAACGTGCTGCTCGTAAAATGCTCTCCGTTTTTTGTCGGAAAGAATATGAAGCATCTTGGATCGCTCAGCACGCTCTTTCGAATGAACAGGATTCGGCATTTCGGCAGCCAGCGTGTTTTCTCTTTCAGAATAAGTGAATACATGCAGGTAGGAGATATCCAGATTATTTAGAAACTGGTATGTTTCGAGAAAATCTTCTTTTGTTTCGTCAGGAAAACCAACAATTACATCCACACCAATGCAAGCATGTGGCATAACCGCCTTAATTTTCTCCACTCGACTTACATAGAGCTCACGCTGGTAACGCCTCCGCATCAGTTTCAGGATTTTGTTGGATCCTGATTGCAGTGGAACGTGAAAATGTGGAACAAAACGTTTGGATTGACCAACAAAATCGATGATCTCGTCCGTGAGTAAATTGGGCTCAATGGATGATATGCGAAAGCGTTCGATGCCTTCAACCTGATCGAGTTCTTTGATCAAATCGATGAATCGATTCACACGCGCTCCGTCTTGCAATCCATAATCTCCTGTGTTTACGCCCGTCAGCACAATTTCTTTCACTTCGGTGGAAGCAATTTCGCGAGCAGTTTTCAAGATATTTTCGATACTATCACTGCGACTGGCCCCTCGCGCCAGCGGAATGGTGCAGAATGAACACGAGTAATCGCATCCGTCTTGCACTTTTAGAAAGGTGCGTGTGCGATCATGAATAGAGTAGGAGGTATTGAAATTTTTAACAGCACCAATTTCAGAGGCATAGACTACGGGGGCTTCAGGTCGAACAAATCCATCAAGCAGTTCAACTAATCTGAATTTTTCAGCAGCTCCCAATACTGCATCCACGCCCGGGATTTCAGAAATTTCCTTTGGTTTTAATTGTGCATAGCAGCCAATAATCGCCACATAGGCATTGGGTGAAATCGCTCGTGCTTCGCGCACTACTTTGTGACACTTTTTATCTGCGTTTTCAGTAACTGAGCACGTGTTGATAATGAAGATATCCGGTTGATCGGTAAAGTCCACTTTCTTATAGCCTTTCTCTTCAAACTTCCGTGAAATGGTGGAGGTTTCAGAGTAGTTGAGTTTGCACCCGAGTGTATAAAAGGCTACTTTCTTCATTTGGGTCACAAAGGTAAGTAGATTCCCGACTTCACGAAAGTGTGACTAGTGCATTTGAAGCAATCTGCGGTGATAGTTGATTTGCCCTAAATGGTAGCCGAGGTGAGCACTGAGATGAATCAGGAAATAACCAGTGGTCATTGGGTCTTTGAAAACCTCTACAGGATAAATTGTTTCTAATACAGTCGGATTGAGTTTTTGAAGAGCCTCCGAAACGGCCTTTCTGGTTTTGGCAATTTCGTTGAGTAGTTCTTCTTTGGTCAAACCTTTGGTGCTGAACTCAGCATCGCGATTGCGCACATACCCATTATTTCCCAACACCGCACCAATGTAGTATTGCAAATTTCCACACAGGTGAAGGCAAAGATTACCAGCCGGATTTTTAATATCACCGGCTACTTTCCATAAGTCGGCATCGGAAGGGTAGAGTGAAATCTCTTTTTCGAGCACAGCCAAATCTCGATCCAA
>JAJTHV010000435.1 GCA_021300095.1 Flammeovirgaceae bacterium
CCTTACCTTTGCGCCTCATTTTTGAAACATGATTGCAGCAAATAACATTTCCCTTCGCTTCGGAAAACGCGTTTTATTCGATTCTGTAAACATCAAATTTACTGGTGGCAATTGCTATGGTGTAATTGGAGCCAACGGGGCTGGTAAATCAACTTTTTTAAAGGTTCTGGCGGGTGATATCGACCCGAACTCAGGTCATGTTTCAATCGATCCAGGCAAGCGCATGGCTGTGCTACGTCAAAATCACTACGAATTCGATGAAATATCCGTGTTGGATACGGTGATCATGGGACACGGTAGGCTTTGGAAACTGATGAAAGAAAAAGATGCAATCTATGCCAAGCCCGATTTTTCGGAGGATGATGGCATCAAGGCATCCGAAATGGAGGCCGAATTTGCTGAAATGAATGGATGGAATGCAGAGTCGGATGCGGCCGCGTTGCTGAGTGGTTTGGGCATTACGGAAGAAGATCATTACAAACTTGTAAAGGAACTAAGCGGAAATCAAAAAGTGCGAGTCCTTTTAGCGCAAGCTATTTATGGTAATCCGGATATTTTGATTTTGGATGAACCTACCAACGATTTGGATTTGCAAACCGTAAGCTGGCTGGAAGACTTCTTGTTAGAATTTAAAAACACGGTCATTGTTGTTTCACACGATCGCCACTTTCTCGATACGGTTTGTACGCACATTGTAGATGTAGATTTCAGCGCCATCAAACTCTACACGGGTAATTATTCATTCTGGTATCAATCGAGTCAGTTGGCATCATCACAGCGCGCATCGGCCAATAAAAAAGCCGAAGAAAAGAAAAAAGAATTACAGGAGTTTATCATGCGCTTCAGCGCGAATGCTTCTAAATCGCGACAAGCTACTAGTCGTAGAAAGTTATTGGAGAAAATCAATGTCGATGATATTCAACCTTCCAACCGGAAATATCCGGCTATCATCTTTGCACAAAAGCGAACGGCAGGAGATCAGATTCTGCATGTGGAAGGATTAACACACGAAGCGAACGGAGTTACTCTCTTCAAAGATTTAGAATTCTTTGTAAACAAAGGTGAGAAAATTGCCTTCCTGAGCCGTGAAAGCATAGCACTCACTTCGTTGTTTCAAATTTTGAATAACGAGTTGAAACCAACCAAAGGCAAATTTACATTCGGACAAACTATCACAACAGCCTACTTGCCTGGTAATAACGAGAGCTTCTTTCAATCGGATGACAACCTGATTGACTGGCTGCGACAGTTTGCGGAAGAAGAAAACAAAGATGAAGTTTATATTCGTGGCTTCTTAGGTAAAATGCTTTTCTCCGGTGAAGAAGTTTTCAAAAAATGCAATGTACTTTCCGGAGGAGAAAAAGTGCGTTGCATGGTTTCGCGCATGATGATGCCCGGAGCCAACTTGCTAATCTTAGATGAACCGACTAACCATTTAGATCTGGTGTCCATCACAGCTTTTAACAATGCATTAAAAGATTTTCCGGGAACCGTTTTATTCACGTCACACGATCACGAGTTTACACAAACCGTAGCGAGTCGTATTATTGAAATTACACCAAAAGGATTTATCGATAAGCTCATGCCGTACGATGAGTACATCGAAAATGAAAAAGTGGCGCAACAAAAAGCGCAGCTGTATTCGTAAGTAATTTCAATGAACTAAAATTATTTTTTACAACCTATTGTTACTTCTTGCGTACTAGAAGTTATCCATGTGCGCACGGCAAGCAGGTATCGTTTATATTACCAACTGCTCTTGCACAAATAAACCAAAGCCTATTTGGCGAATTAAACAAATTACAAAAGATTTTAGATCTTTTAAATCAATTGACTTTACAAATGAGTTGGGCTACCATCTATATTAAGGGAAGAGAAGGGTTTGAGAAAGAGGTTCTGCATAAGCTGGAGCGCTCCGGGTTTTCATTTTTACCGGGTTCTGAGGAAGTAGAAAAAAATATCTCTCTGTACTGGATCAACGATCAGAGTAGCCTGCGGGCTTTCAAAAAAGCCATCACTTCCAAAGTGATCTTTCAATACCGTTTGCATTTTTTCAACAGTCTCGAAGATCTACATAGGTCAAATTCGATCAACTTAAAGCTTACACCGAAAGAAGAAGCGTTGGTTAAAAAAATGAGTGATTGGCAAATAGCTTATAATCGCGAATTAAGAAATAGCGCGTAGGTCACGATAGATTTTAGTTGATTCTCAAATCGCTTCTTTATCGAAGCTGGCCGGGATGATACTTTCGCTCGGCATGCTTTTCTACATCTTCGCGATAAAACAGTACATCTTTAAATTTTGGTTCACAGTACAACGTAGCCTGATCAGTAAAATGATTGGAGGCAGGATTGTTGCTGACGCCACCGGCTAGAACAGATTTTGCCTTCACTCTTTTTCCAAACTCAACAGCTGCCACAAAACTGTTGCCCACATAGCCATACATCTTTTTAGTACCCGGATATTTTCTCGCGCCAAATGCAGCTAATGATCCATAAAAGGAAGAGGTGAAGGCCACCGGCAAACTTGGCTTGGTATCGTCAAATGTCTCGTTGATTTTTCCTGTCAATCGCTGAAATCGATTCACCTCACCCCAGGAAATTTTCCATGTTCCAAAATCGCGCTGCAATTCATCCAATGCTTTTTTCAACGCAGTAATTTTTATTTCACCTGAAGCTTGAATCATTCGATCCATAATATCCAACTGACCTATGCCTGCCGGAATTTGCCCCGCCAGTTGCACGCGCATCTCCTGACTCCAAAAAAATGCTACTGTCATTTCCACAGATTGTGTGGAATACTTTTTATCCCAGCTCGTCAGCAGATTGATGGCTTCCTCACATTGAGTACGGAGCGCTTCATCTTTTTTTGCTTCCTGTGCATACGCTTCTAAAAAAGAAGGCAACAGTTTTTCAAAACCCGGAAGGTAAGGATCGTAGGCTGCTTCGATAAGTTTGTCAATCGTAAAAGACGACTCACGGCTCAACACCTGCACGGCATGAATACCTCGTGCGTTTTCAAAATCGGGAGCCATGTAATTGGGATACTTCGTTTTATCCGGGCTGCTACTGCCGGCAGCCGTAAAGGGTGTGGAGTTACAATTCTGAATCCAGCCGGTGAGAGGGTTGACAAATTGAACTGTTTCATTGGCTTCGTGTAACCCTTTCCACTCCGTCTCCGGATTGCTTCCATCTACCGGTCCCATAAAATTATAAGCCGGATTGCGCTTCGGCATAAAGTT
Organism: Flammeovirgaceae bacterium; assembly: GCA_021300095.1. Lineage (GTDB taxonomy): Bacteria > Bacteroidota > Bacteroidia > Cytophagales > Cyclobacteriaceae > ELB16-189. The sequence continues at coordinate 3,242 of JAJTHV010000435.1, forward strand.
ACCGTGGAAATACGCGATGTTACCTTTGCTATCGGCAAACACGGTATTATTGGAAGTGTTTGTACGCAATTCCATTACTTTCTGAAATTCAATCAAGCCTTTTGCTTTGGTTCGTTGATAGGATTGCGTCAACGCCTTTAATGGCTCTTGCATCATTTTGATGGTAATCCACTGGTCGCCTTCTTTGGCAATGACCGGACCGTGGTGCGTGTAGTATGCTGTAAAAACCCGTTTTTTAACTTCACCATTCACTTTGTATGCCAAGGTGATTTTTTTGCTTTGAACAGAGCGTTTATCGGCCCCGTATTGATATGAAAATGATTTTCCATTCTGAAAGATCGTTTCTTTGTATTCGTCTATGGCATCTGCCATACTGGTGGTGTGCATCCACCCGCAATTTTCGTTAAAGCCCTGATAGATAAAAAACTGCCCCCACGTAACCGCGCCATAGGCATGCAATCCTTCTTCGCTTACTACTTGTATCTCTGGACGGAAATAAAATGAAGTATGTGGATTGATCATAAACAATGCATTTCCTGATGCACTGCGCGAAGGTGCGATGGCAAATCCATTCGAGCCTTTTGGTTCCGGTTCTAAGCCATCATCAAGATTATCCTGCACAATAGTGGTTGCGTCTCTTCCATCGCCATAAAAATCTTTCAACCGTGTTAACGAAACAGCTTCAATATCACCGCCAATACTTCCTTCACTGAACAACAATGGCATCCAAGGCTGAAAGCGGTTGATCAACTGTGGCTTTACATTCGGATGTGTTGCTAAGAAGAAATTTACTCCATCGGCAAACGCCTGCATTAACTTCTTCATTGCAGGTGGAACGGTTTTATAGACCTGGATGGCCATTGTGCTATCCTGAAAAAGACGTGTACGCAAGTCGTTGTACAGTTTTCCTTCGCCTTCTACTTCGGCTAATCGGCCTAACGCATTGATGTAGTTTTGCTCGACACGTGGAAAGTCATCTTCACACTGGGCGTACAACATACCAAAGACGGCATCGGCATCACTCTTTCCGTAGACGTGCGCGATGCCCCACTGATCGCGAATGATGGTGACGCGCTGCGCCTGCTTTTTCCACGCGTTCAATTCAGCAGCGGTAAAAGGCTGGGCCATCAGCACATTCGATACCAAAATAAAGCTTAAAAGTTTATACATATTGATTTTGTCAATTAATTTCTAACTCTCTCGCATATTTTGAAGCCACTTCTCGCAAGTATATTGAATCATCTCCATAAACTACTAAGTAAGTCATTGGTACTTTTTGAAATACTGAAGGTTCAGTTACTTTCAGCTTATAATGAGGTTTAGTTTTCATCACTTCCAAAGAGAGTTCATGAATGGCACTCGCGTTCGTTGAAACTACATATAAAATTACAACCTTCTCCGACTGGGTAATCTTAGATAAGAAATCTCCTTTAAACTTAAGAGTCTGATTATTGGATCGCACCGCTTGGCCACCTTCACAAAAAACTCTGATTGTCTCCACCAATTTTTGATCTGCATAAACTGAGACCAAATATGAATCAAGGCAGAATAAGATTTTATCCGTCCTTTTTCCTTTCCATGAGCTAACAAATCGTCTTACTGCCTCTGGATTGGAAACGGTTATTTGCGACAAAGTATCAATTCTAAACGAAAACTGATCAACTAATTGGATTGTTGAGTCTGAAGTGCTAACAAACTTATTTTTGAAATTATAACCTAAGGCATCATCGTAGTTGAGTTTTTCAACAGTTAGTTTGGATTCCGAACTATGTTTAACTGGAAGCTGTATGATCTTCTCTTGACAAGAAATTAGTAAAACTAAATATGGTATAAAGCTTGCAATTCGATTTAGCTTTCCCATTCAAGATCGATCAAACTACTGCGTAATATAACTTTCCAAATGCTCGATGATGGACTTCTGTTCTTGAATCACCTGGCGCACGACATCACCAATGGAAATCATTCCCACCAACTGATCGCCTTCTGTTACCGGCAAGTGGCGAATGTGTTTGTCCGTCATCATTTGCATACATTGATCGATGCTGGTATCCGGAGAAACCGTGAATGGATTGGGTGTCATCAATTCTCCAATGGGTGTATCTTTTGATGACTTCCCTTTCAAAATCAATTTTCGGGCATAGTCGCGCTCGGTAAAAATTCCGGCTAGCTTTCCGTTTTCTGTGATCAGCAAACCGCCAATATTTTTCTCACACATGAGTTCAATGGCTCTCAATACCATCACACTAGGCTCAACCGAGTAAACTACGCGACCCTTTGCTTCTAATATATTTCTAACTTTTGCCATAAAAATTGGTTTTCAATCGAATGAAATATAGAATTTTTATCAGAAGAAACCAATGAAAATTGTACGGAATAAACCACTCTTCTACGCGAGTGGCTTGCTAGCAGAAACAATTACTCGCAGAAACAACTAAAGGAATGTAAACCAATCCGGGAATACACCGAGCACCACCACCATCGTTACCAGAATGAACAACAACGCTTTCTGGGCAGTGGAGATCCTGATGGTCTGGTCACCACCAGCAGCAGAATACATGGAAATGATGACTTTGAAATAATAATAGACACCGATGAGTGAGGTGAAAATAGCGACCAGCGCCAAGGTCAGATGACCGGAGCCGATGGCTTGTGTGAGCAACAAATATTTTCCGAAAAAGCCTGTCAACGGAGGAATTCCCGCCAACGAAAGCAATGCAATCGTCATGCTCACTGCCAGCCACGGGCTCTTGCGAAACAAGCCTTGAAAATCGCTGAGAAATACAGTTCGACCGCTCTCTTCTAGTTGATGAATGACTACAAACGCGATCAGCGATGCCACTGCATAACCCGTCAGATAATAAAGCACCAACCCTCCGACATTTCCTCCGGATACGATGGCAATCAAAATATAGCCTGCATGGCCCACGCTTGAGTATGCCAACATGCGCTTCACGTTACTTTGATAGACTGCAGTTATGCTGGAAACGAGTAGCGTGAGCACGCACATTACATAAAACACTACCACCCACGTGGTGCTGATCGCTGCAAAGCAAACTGGGAAGAGTCGGAGCAACGCTGCAAAAGCGGCTATCTTCACAATGGTAGACATGAATGCGGTAATAGGTGTCGGTGCCCCTTCATACACATCGGGTGCCCAGAAATGAAACGGCACCAACGACACTTTAAAGGAGATGCCCACTAAAATCAGCAATACGCCTACATAGAAAAAAGACGGAAGTGACTGAGCGGTATTCGTAGTAGCCGATTGAATCGCAAGCAATTCAAACGAACCGGTAGCCCCGTACACCAAGGCAATACCCATCAATAAGAATCCGGTAGCAAACGAGCCCATCAAAAAATATTTGAATGCCGATTCGGTAGAGAATAGGTTGTTCTTCTTGCTACCAGCCAATGCATACAATGCGATGGAAAGAATTTCAATTCCTAAAAACAGCATGGCCATGTTCGCAAATGCGGTAAGGATTACAGCGCCCACAATTGAAAATAAAACGATGGCAGACTGATCTGTTAGTTGCGGGCGATTGTGAAAGTAGGAATACGCCATCCAAAACCAGAAGAAGGCGATGGTTATGATCAGCGTAGAATAAACCACTGAAAATCGATCGATCAAAACCATTTCGGAAAAAGCAAGCCCTGTATTTTCTCCGAAAGCAGCCGCAACAATCGCTGCGAGAAGTCCGACTGTAACGATGGGAAGCAAAGCCTTTTTGAAATTGAATATTTCCGCCAGCAGCGAAACAATTCCCAATGCGCAAATGATATAGATTACGTACATATTACTTCGGCAAAGTGAGATAGTCGTTGATGGTATACAACAAATTGTTTATTGCTGCTTCGGATAAAGTCAGCAAGGGCGTTGGATAAACTCCCAGAAGGATCACCAGAACAACTACCGGATACAAAACTATTTTTTCGCGTGTGCTCAAATCGAAAAATGCTGCTGCAGGTTCTTTTGATTCGCCCAACATCATTTTCTGAAAGGCACGCAACATATAAACAGCTCCAATAATTGTGGTTAGCCCTGCCACCGCACCAATTAAAATTTGGTATTGCACCAACGAATTAATGAGCAAAAATTCACCAACAAATCCGGAGGTAAATGGCAACGCAATACTACCCAACAGGATAATTAAAAACACTGTGCTGAGCTGAGGTGCCACCGAGCGGATACCACCCAAATCACTCATGGCATGAGTAGCTTTACGCTGGTGAATGATTTCAATGACATAGAACAATCCAAAAACGGTAAGACCATGACTCAGCATTTGAATCATCGCTCCCTGCCAACCAATGGCACTCATGGTAAATAAACCTGCCGAAATAAGCCCAACGTGCGCAATGGAAGAGTAAGCAATCAATCTCTTGTTGTTTTTTTGGATCAGTGCAATCACCGAAGCATAAACGACTCCAACCACCGATAAAACCATGGCGGTGGTTCCCCACTCTTGCACACCGAGTGGTACCATCGGCATAAGCCAACGAATCAATCCGTATATACCCATCTTCAACATAATAGCCGATAATAATACTGTGCCGGTAGTGGGTGCTACCTGATACGTATCGGGTTGCCAAGTATGGAAAGGGAACACTGGCATCTTAATCGCAAATGCAATGAAGAATGCCCAGAACAAAATTGATTGCTCACCGGAAGGTAATGCACGTCCTGCTTCATATAAGGATTGAATATCGAAACGGTGGATGCCCGGTGTATGGAAATACAAATACACCATCGCGATGAGCATCAATAAACTGCCAGCCAATGTGTAGATGAAAAACTTTAACGTAATGCGGGCTCGGTCATCGCCACCCCATAGCAAACAAATGAAGTAGATGGGAATAAGCGCCATCTCCCAAAATATGTAAAACAGAAAACCATCCAGTGCCACAAATACACCCACCAAAGCCATCTGCATGATCATTATGAGCGAATAAAATGCCGAAGGATTTTTTAGTTTAGTTGTGGTAAATGATGCAAGAATGATCAACGGCATCAGCACAGTGGTAAGCAATACCAGTAATAAACTGATTCCGTCTACGCCTACATAAAAGCGAATGCCTGCAGAAGCAATCCATGGAAGGTCGACTGAAAATTGAATGGAAGCATCGGGAGTAAACGAAGTAACCATCACCATGAAGGCCACTAATTCAATCAAAGAAGCTGCCAACGCCAGCGTGCGCGCATGTTGCTTGACCACTGCAATGATGATTGCAGCGATGAGAGGCCAGGCAATGAGAAAAATCGTTAGCATACTATAAGAACAGATTTGCTGATAAAATCAAAACAATACCAATCACCATGATGAAAATATAAATCCCGATGTTACCACTTTGCAACAACCGGGCATAGCGACTCGCACCCACTACCCCACTTCCACTGGCATTCACCAAGCCATCGATACCCAGTCGCTCCATAAACTGTTGCAGGAACTCTCCCATCGCAAATAGTGGCTTCACCACAAGCGCTTCATACAATTCATCGATGTAGTACTTATGCAAAATGGTGCGTTGTAAAGCATTTACATTCTTTTCGTTGGCGGCCGGCACATGTTTGCGCGACACATATCGAACATAAGCAGCAACAATCATCACAAGCGTTAACACAACGACAACAGTCATGAGTGTTAATTCAGTGGAATGCGACAAGCCATGTTCTGCCAAATGTGTATTGGAAGTAGCAACCAAAGGCTCTAAGAAACCGGCTAACGCGTTGTTTCCTCCGAATACTTCGGGAACACCCATGAACCCACCTATTATCGATAAGAGTGCTAGTACCATCAACGGAATGGTCATGGATGGAGGTGACTCGTGTGCATGACTAAGCACATCTGCCTTTGCGCGCGGTTGTCCGAAAAAAGTAAGGAACAACAAACGAAACATATAAAATGCGGTGAGCAAAGAAGTGATTAACACAAAGGCCCATATCACCATACCATGTTCAAATACTTTGGCTAAGATTTCATCTTTTGAAAAGAATCCGGCAAAAGGTGGAATTCCAGAAATAGCAAGTACACCAATAAAGAAGACTGTAAACGTGATGGGCAGATACTTTCGCAAGCCGCCCATGTGACGAATGTCTTGTTCGCCTTGCAAACCGTGAATAACGCTGCCAGCGGCCAGGAACAACAATGCCTTGAAGAATGCATGGGTTGCCATGTGAAAGATACCAGTAGTGTATGCACCAAGTCCCAACGCTACGAACATCAATCCCAGTTGACTCACCGTTGAGTACGCCAATACTTTCTTAATGTCCGTTTGTGCCAATGCAATGGTAGCGGCAAAAAGTGCAGTGATGATTCCTACCAATAAAATCAATCCCATGCTGGTGGGAGACAGCGTGTATAAAATATTATTTCTCACTACCATGTAGATGCCGGCTGTTACCATCGTAGCTGCATGGATCAACGCAGAAACGGGTGTAGGTCCGGCCATCGCATCGGGAAGCCAAGTGTATAATGGAATCTGGGCGCTTTTACCCATCGCTCCCACAAAGAGTAAAATTGTGATGAGGGTAAGAATTTCTGAACCGCCACTGTCAGCAGCGGCACTCAATACATTTGAATACTCGATGCTACCGAACTGAACAAAGATGAGAATCACCGCTACGATCAAACCCAGATCACCAATGCGGTTCATGATAAAAGCTTTGTTTGCGGCAGCGGTGTAATCGTTATTCTTAAACCAGAAGCCAATCAGTAAGTAAGAACACAAGCCCACACCTTCCCAGCCCACAAACATCAATAGGTAGTTGGAGCCCATAACCAACAAGAGCATGAAGAAGACGAATAAATTCAGGTAGGAGAAAAAACGATTGTGCCCCTCATCATCATGCATGTAGCC
>JAJTHV010000415.1 GCA_021300095.1 Flammeovirgaceae bacterium
GAATATTCGCGTGCCGGGTTGGTACGAAAGTTTTTCGTGAGGGTGTAACTTCCAATTTGATTTCGCAAAATCCCCGCCATGCGCACTTCGTATTCGGTATCAGGTTCTAAATCCTGAATGAGTGCATTGTCTTGCGTGGTTTCGATGGTGAACCACGTGTAACCGGTACCGTTACTTTTCTTGCGGTACTCAACACGATAGCGATCGGTTTCTGTGCTTATAAACCACGTTACCTTCGCTCTGCGTTCGCCTTCTACATACACGTTCATTCCTTCGAGGGGCGGCACTCCGTTGGTGTCGCCAAACTTAAACGAACACACTTCGCTGTAGCCTTTGTTCTTGAATTGATCGCGTCCTTCGGTGTCAATCGCGCGCACGCGAAACGCATATTCTTGTCCAGGGATAAGTGGTGGCTCAAGCAAGCCATAAATCAAACTGGTTTGTTGCGTGGTAGTTTGAAAGAGAGGATAGCCCACATTGATCGCATCGTTTGGGTTGCGACCTGGGGGACGAATTTCTACGAGGGTAAATTCATATTCGGTAGTAAATGCAGAGTTAGGTGAGTTGGCGTTCATCGGCAGCCACTGAAATAAAATGTTTTGTGGGTCGCGAACGGGAAGTGTTGTGCCACACAATGGTGTGTTAATGCGTGGTGGATCATTCAACATGAACCATGCTTGGGCGCAGGCTTCTTGTGAGAGGATGACTTCTTTGCGCTTGTAATCATGCACGCGAAAACAGAACCCGATAAAATCCTTCGGGAAGCGCAGCTCGCTGCTCGTATTCTTGTCGTGAGATGCCGCTGAAAATTAAATTGCGTGTATCTAAATACGGTGCTAAGTCTTCTGCTGAAAGTGTCGTTGGTATTCCGCCTTCGATAAAAATCGGTGGCGGCACCATGTTGGGATTGGTCTCGATGCGGATGCCAACGCCTTCCAGCACCAATGACAAGCGCACCTGATAGCTGGGCTCACTCAAATCACGCAGCAGCAGATGGAGTTTCATCTGATCGTTGACTGTGTAATCCGACAAATACACACTATACGGTGGTGTGAGTTGCAGCGTAGCACTGACGGGGTAGGTTTGGGCAAACGAAAAGTGTTGTAAAAAGAAAAGCACTATAGCGTGTAGCGCAAAAGAAACTCTAAAATACTTTCTGAAACGAAGGTGTTGACGCATGTGCTCGATCCTAATCCCAAACTAATTTTTAAATGTTGTCTGGGGAGAGACATGCCAACGGGTTGGCTTTATCTCGAAATTAAGAGAATATTATGAATTCGCAATTGATCAACGTGCTTTTTTCTTTGGGTTTTGACTGACACATGGCGTGTGAATCCTCCTGCGGTTTTTGTATATAGAGTAGTGTGTCTATCGAGTTAGGCGTTCAGGTGTCTTGATGACTCTGTGTTTTTTGAACTACTTCTGTGAAAGTGAATTGTACAGATTTCTGGCCTCGCGGTTTACATCACGGTGAAGTTTTCGCTCGGGGCCGCTCATGTGTTCAAATTCTTCCAATAGTACTTCAAGCAAACCCTTCGCTTCGTCCTTCCTGGAAGTTGCTGAGAGAAAAGAACCATACGCAACCCGATGTTTGAAGTTGGTGAAGGGCTTGTTCATGTCCTGAAAAATCTTCTCAGCAGCTTCGGGCTTTCCCTGATAGTGCAGTGCCCACGCATACGAAATCCTCGACTCTGCGTTCTTAAAAGTTTTTTCACTTTCCAACTTTTCACCGAGAGCAATTGCTTGATCATAATTCTTTGCCATGAACTGCGCATCGAGTAGTTTCATGCGCACGCCCGGATCGTCTTCCATAAACCCGGTTAATGTGCTTTCATAAAGACGGGCGGCATCTGCATAGCGGCCAATCTCCATATAGGCAGCGGCCAGATTGAGTTTGTTTTTGGTGTTATCGCTGAAGCGCAAGGCTTTCTCGAGTTGTTCTGTTTTATGGTTGGAGTTAACTACTTCTTTAAGTGTCTCTGTGAGGGAGCTGATGTTTTTCCGATTGTAGTACTGGTCAAAAAGATACAACAAGCTGCCCAGCCCGGGAAAGAAAATGATAAACCAATACCATCGCTGTTCTGCATTATTGCGATACGCCAGATAGAGCGTAACCGCTTGCAGAATTAAGAGAGGTGTGTAGAACCGTAACATGGGGCGAAGATAATTCCAAAATTGAAATTGTTGATGATAAATTTCACCCCGCGTGAAGAATACGGACGGCACGGTCAGTCATCTCGCTTATTGATGAGGTATGCTAGCGAGCGCGGGGTCTGACTTTGCTGACACCGATGTTTCAAAGGTTACTAAAATATCCTGGCGGTGTAGTGTATGCAATAATTTTTCAATGTATTCTTTGCCTTCTTTTTCGGCTTGTGCGAGTATTTGCGTTGAGATAGCCGCCTTGCGCAAGGTGTCGATGCGCTCGGCTACCCGTTCTTTTAAATAAGTACCCACCAACGGATACATATCTTTTCCTACATGCACTTGCAGGCCTCTGGTTTCGCGCACAATCATTTGATCGATGTGATAGTTAGGTGCATTGAGTTGCGCATGTGGTAGCACAATTACTTTCAACGAATCGTGGTGATGGACTAGCTTAATTTCTTTTAAGTTAAGATAAGCCGTGATGGACACCGGAATCTGTACAATAGCACGAATTGGTTTATTGGGATTGTTGTGACGGTGTAAGTAAAACAGATCGGTGTAGGTATGTTTTACTAAATGCAGCTCTTTGATGGAAAGGATTTGCTCTAAGGTGAGCTGCTGTGGAGTAGGGTTGGGCTCGGACTTATGAAATAAGTAGCCAGCGCCAAAGGCGAGGATGATAATAATGATAATAAAGATGAAGGTTTTCATAAAAGAAGTGTTTGGAATGTGGTTGAGTCATGATTTTATTTTTTTGTTGAGATAATTGCATGCGAACGATGCGGAAAGAGCGAGTGATTTTATGGCAACACTTTAATCGTAACCTCTGCACACGGTGGTGTGCAGAGGTTGTCACCTGTTTGGCTTCATGTTCATTATTTAATGGTGAAACGAATGTGAGCAATTTGCTGGTACTCGGTGCTGGTTGTGCCGAAGATGGCCATTACTTTTTGCTTCGCAGCTTTGGCAATACTTACCAATCCGGTCTTTTTATCGTAGAGCACTTCATCTCTTTTTTTACGTGCTTCCATCAATGAAGACCATACTTGGATCAACTTGCTGTTGTTGTTTAGCAACTCGTATACCTTTCCATTCAGCGCGCTTACCTTCAAGTCGGCAGACTCCGGCTGGTAGGCGGGTTCTGCTGCTACCGTTTTTACCAGTAGTTGAAAGTGCTGCGCCATGGTGGCGTAGTCCGTTCCTCTGGCTCTGCGCTTCTTTACCGGTGGCTCTGCAGTACCGTTTGCCCCTGCGGTTGTTTGCTTTACCGCACTGGGTGTACGATGCCCCTTGATCAGACGCAAAGCACTCTTCGCATCGTTTACCGTTTGCTCCAGCACTCCGCTGGACTTCAACTCACCCACAATGCGCACTGCCAGCTTCCCTAAGCCTTGGTACGACACTTCGCGTGTGTTGCCCGCGTTGTTGTGTTCGATCTTCGCGTCACTACAATTCTGCAGTGTCACTTGGCCTATTGCCAACAACTGATACATGTTTACTAACTGAAGTTTTTCTTGAGCAGGATTGTACTTACTTCCGCAACCTGCGCAGACGCCCACGAGCTTCTCGAAGGCTTCTACATTTTTGGTGTGTGACATAACTGTTTGTATTTAAGTTATGGCATCACAACGCACCTACTGGCACTGCGGGTTGTGGTTTTTTAGTACATTTTTTACAACTTTATTTGTCAAAATAGATGTAACCGAAAACGGATTGGCACGTTCAGATGCAACTTTTCTGAAAATCCCAAAACTATTTTTATCCATTCGATTTGACATCCTTATAGTGAACAGTAAAGTAGCGTTGCCGCCACTAATTACAAGAGGTGGTATGCGATTGTCGCCACGACCGGAACGATTGCCGCAACGTGGTATGCGATTGTCGCAATGGCCGGAGCGATTGGCGAGACGTGGGACGGCATTGTTGCAACGGCCGGAGCGATTGCCGCTATGTGGGATGCGATTGTCGCCACGACCAGAGCGATTGCCGATGCGTGGGAAGCCATTGTCGCAATGACCGGAGCGATTGGCGCTACGTGGGAAGCCATTGTCGCAATGACCGGAGCGATTGGCAAGGCGTGGTATGCGATTGTCGCAATGGCCGGAACGATTGGCGAGACGTGGTATGCCATTGTCGCCATGACTAGAGCGATTGGCAATAGGTGGTAAGCCATTGTCGCTAGGACTGGCACAGATTCCAAAACGGTAGGACGCTTTTACGTTACGATTGATATAAACTTATAAACCCGAGAGGAGATGCTTAAAGTTCTTTGTGTTCCAGCCTTAATTATACTACTGTATTAAGATTCAAAGATTTAAGATAAGAGAAAGGATTGCCGTAACACAAGCTACCATTGACCATAGATTCTTTCAGATACAATTCCTTCTCCTCATCAGCGATTAGCAACAGTCAGGAGAATAGTGAGGATAGTTTTTGGTAAATAGTCAACATAGTTATTTAGTATTTATGGTTTTATTTTATCAATTAAGGTTTTACCATTATATTACTACTCAGTTCTATAAGTACAACATCATAAATTTTGTTAAATAAATTCCAATTTACTACAACCGTTATCTTATGAAATCAATTTATTCAATTCTTGTTTTGAGCTTAATTCTCTTTTCATGCAAAGTGGAACAATTGGTTCAAGAAACCAATCAACGCTTGAGTAAGCTAGAAAGTAAAACAGATACAATTTCAAACTCAGTCAAGAGCGTAAAAAGCGCAATTGGCAACTATACAGAATATCAAATGGATCCGCTCATCGCAAATCTTCAGAAATCAAGCTTTGAGAGTTTTTATTTTGGTGAAATTATCAACGAGGAAATAGTAGAACGGAGAGATAATTGGTTGAAAGTTCAGGTGACTGAACGAATAAGGTTACAAAATGGGCAAGTGATTACAAAGAACCGAAGCGCGTGGTATTCGTATAGTAACCCCGGGGAAGTGTACCTCATACCCACCAATCAGCAGAAAGAAAATGAGCCTGGGTTAGATTTGGATGTAAAACAGTTGAGTGCAAAGGAGCTAAGCACCAAAGAGCTAAACACAAAGGAGCTAAACGCAAAGGAGCTTAGCCCCGGCATCGATAAGAACTTATTAACAACCGCAGGTTTAACGAGCACTACTAAGACCGACCTCCAAGATCAAAAAGCGATTGATGCTTTATTAGCACAAAAGGCCTTGAATTTTGATGGATTAAAGTTTACCTCAAAAAGGTTTGATTATGCAAACTTTTCGTTAGGATCATTTCGAGGAACAGCTTTTGAAAGTTGTGACTTATCATTCGTTGAAGCAAAACGGGGAAGCATAACTAGTGACTATGACTTTACTGAAACACTACTAAGTGGAGGTAGCCAGAAAAGAATGAATTTTGAAAATTGGAAGTTTAATGAGACTATTTTTCTGAGAACGGCAGTAGAAAAATCAAATTTTACGAATTGCATCTTTGCCGCAGATCTAAACAGTGCCGGTACTGTTCATTTTAATTCGTCTTCCTTTACGCAGTCAACGTTTTCACAAAAGGAGAACGGGTATTTTAAAAGTATGATATTTAATAATTCCACATTTACACAATGTATTTTTAATGAAGTTAAATTCTACTCTTCGATTAACTTCACCACGCAATTTGTCAACTGTATTTTTAATGGTGGTTTGTGGCGTGGGGTTAGTTATAACAATACCCAAGTACCACCTAGTAAAATAGTGGGCGGAACGCTCAATAAACTAGTGGTGAATGGAGGTGATTACAGAGGTATCATAATTGAACCGAGTGGTTTAGTTAAAACGGATATCGTTGGCGTTGAATTTGTCAGCGCAAATTTTTCTAACTCAAAAATTGACGCATGGTTTAAGGACTCATTCAAAGCTTATGCCTTTGGTAGTTTTATGGGAACCGATTTTAAAGAATCTATTTTTGAAAATGGCGTATTTGGTTCTGAACTTCAGGCGGGATTATTCA
>JAJTHV010000329.1 GCA_021300095.1 Flammeovirgaceae bacterium
AAATCTCCATTGGCGTAGGTATTTTTTTAATTGTGCTGGTGGCTGCAGCCATGATTTTACCGCGCGTTTTCAAAGACGATATTAAGGCAGCCATCGACAAAGAATTGGCCAAGAGTGTGAATGCAGATGTGGTTTTTGATGCCAACGATTTTAGCTTGACCATATTCCGGAATTTCCCCAACATCACTGTCGAGGTACAGAAACTGGGAGTGTTCAACCGCGCACCTTTTGAAGGTGTACCTTTGTTTATGGTAGAACGCTTTGACGTGGAAATCAATCTGACCGATGTGTTATTTGGCGACCAGATTCGTATCAAGGGTATTACTTTAGTTCGTCCCAGCATCAATGTAAAAGTATTGAAAGATGGCAGAGCCAATTATGACATTGCTATTCCATCTGCTGATACCGTAAAACAACAACCGGAAGAGCCTAGTCAGTTTTCTTTTGGTATTGACCATTGGGAAATTGTGGAAGGCGAATTGGTTTATGATGACGCTACCATGCCATACTACATGGCGTTTAAAAATCTGAACCACAGTGGTAGTGGTAACTTCAACGATCAGGCTTTTGATTTAAAAACAAAAACATCATTAGACTCTCTAACAGTAGCATATGGTGGCACCGAATATCTTTCCAACAAACATGCTGAAGTAAAAGCCACGATTGGCATCAGCGAGGCCTATACAAAGTATTCGTTTAAAGAAAATGTATCCAAGCTGAATGACTTTGCCATGAGTGCAGAAGGATGGGTGAAGTTGAACACCAATTCATATGATATGGACTTGTCATTCAAGAGCCCGGCCAATTCCTTTAAGAGTTTGCTTTCCCTTGTACCCGGAATGTACACCAAAGACTTCGGTAAAATTGAAACAAAAGGTGAGTTGGCATTCAATGGTTTTGTGAAAGGTAGTTATTCTGAAAACGAGATGCCCGCCTTTAATCTCACCATGAATGTGAAAGATGGTATGTTCAAGTACCCGGATTTACCAACTGCCGTGAATAACATTGCCATGGATTTAACAGTCGATAACAAAACCGGTGTGATTGAAAACACGTTAGTTGATCTGAAGAAACTTCACCTTGATTTTGGTTCGAACCCGGTTGACGCAAAGTTGTTAATCGAAAACCTGAAAGACTTTAAAATGAATGCCGATTTGAAAGCAAAACTAAATCTGGCAGAGTTAAATAAAATGTTCCCGATGCAAGGTTTGGAGATGAAGGGAACCTATGCCATCGATGCGAAGGCGAATGGCGTGTATGACAGTATTCGAAAGATCATTCCAGCTGTTGATGTAGCGATGTCTCTCAGCAATGGTTTTGTAAAATCAACTCAGGTACCATTGCCCTTGGAGGATGTGCACTTCGCCTCAACGATTAAAAACACCTCCGGCAAGATGGCCGAAACCACTATTGCGGTGAAAGACTTTAATATGACCATGGAAGGAGAGAAATTCAGTGGCGAATTGTTATTGCAAAATCTGGAAGACATCACGTGGGATTTAAAAGCTAAAGGCGGCATTGATATAGAAAAGATGATGAAGATTTTTCCGGTGGACGGAATGACATTGTCTGGAAAAGTAAAAGCCAATATTGAAACGAAAGGAAAGTATTCAGACGTGACCGCCAAGCGATACGATAAATTGCCAACGAGTGGCTCGGCTTCATTGAAAGATTTCAGCTTCCAATCAAAAACACTTCCGTACGCTGTCACCATCGCCCAAGCTGAAGCGGTATTCAATCCACAAAAAATTGAGTTAAAAAACACGAACGGAACCATTGGCCGCAGCGATTTCAGCACCGATGGGGCTATCACTAATTACATTGGTTTTGTATTTGGCAAAGAGACCATCAAAGGAAATGTCAATTTCCGCTCTTCGTTGCTCGATTTGAATGAGTTTATGACTCCATCGGAAGAACCTGCTAAAAAAGACACAGCCTCGTATGGAGTGATCCCGATTCCGGCTAACATCGACTTCGTTCTTCACTCTGATATTAAAACGGTGAAGATGATGGACTACACTATTACCAATGCGTTGGGCGATGTGATTGTAAAAGATGGTGTTGCAAATTTGAGTGGTGTTAATTTTAATATGCTGGGAGGATCCTTTGCGGTGAATGGTTCGTACAACACCAAAGATGCCAACCATCCGAAATATGACATGGCCCTGAAAATAGAAAACCTTGCCATTCAACAAGCGGCTGCTTCTTTCTCCATCATCAAAACGTATGCACCGATTGCCGGATTTGTTAATGGAAAATTTGGAACCGATTTTAAAATCAATGGTGAGTTGGGTCAAGATATGATGCCAAAGATGAATACAGTGAGCGGATCTGGCCTGATTAAAATTGCTGAAGCAGCTCTTACTAAATCGAATTTTGTTTCGGGGCTTACCTCTCTAACTAAATTGAATAACACCGAGAGTGTAACGTTGAAGGATGTGCTGATGTCGGCATCTATAACCGATGGCCGCTTAAGTGTAAAACCTTTTAATGTGAAAGTAGGAAACTATGCGACCACCATCAGCGGTAGCACCGGTTTAGATAAGTCCATTGACTATACGTTGAAAATGACCGTGCCTGCGGGGCAATTAGGATCTCAACTCAACAGCTTTTTAACTCCAGGTGCTGCGGCTAATTCAGAAGTCACGTTGCCGATCACACTGGGCGGAACGATGACTTCACCTAAGTTTTCGATGAATACACAAGAACAAAAACAACAAGCCAAAGAGGCGGTTACTAATGTGGCGAAAGAAAAAGGAAAAGAAGCAATTCAGGATTTAACCAAAAATACTCCGGCTAAGGATATTGTCAATAACATATTAGGAGGCGGATCGAAGAGTGATACGACCAAGGTGAAAGATTCTACTAAAACAGATCCATTGAAAGATGCCCTTAAAGATAAAGTGAACAGCTTTTTTAAAAAGAAGAAAAATTAAATATGCATAACAAATGAAAAATCCCCGCTGTTGGAAAAATAGCGGGGATTTTTTATTTCACTTTGTTCAACCGTTCACCGGTAAAAAAGCCTTCTTTGATGAGCGCCATCAATTGCTCGGGCGATGGATTGATTTGATAAAATGTATCGTCTTTTCGTTTGATCTCTTTTATTACCAATTTTTTACCAAGCTTTTTGAGTATTTCTTTGCGTTTCACTTCATCTTTCAAATCAATCGACATGAATCGAATCGCTCCCGATGACTCTTGCTGCACCAGACGCAACACCCATTGTCCTTCTGACTTAAAATTCACGAAGTAATAGTTTTGATAAAATTTGATCACGAGGGTATCGCTGATAGTACCTCGGTTCAACCAGTCTTTGTCATTCTTATCTTTGAAATGATATCCCCACGATTCAACAATCAGTGTGTCAGAAAATTCTCCGGTTGTTTTATCGAAGGTTTGATACACACCGCGCAAGGCAGGTGGAATTTCTTTCAATGGCGCTACTCCTCTTGGCTGTGCTTCACTAAACGAGACCTCCTTGCAGGAATACAACATCACCGACCAAAAAGCAATCAACGAAAGAGTTTTCATCATCAATTTTCTAAAATGAAATCAGTGGTTGTATACGATCAAGACAACAAAAAGTCACTGTTTTTGTAGGCCGGATTCGGATGTTTGTAAAAACCTTCTCCTGATTTTTCACCCAACTTGCCCTGATCGACATACGTCTTCAGCAACGCAGCAAATGCTTTGGATGCACCATCGGGGCGATCTTTGGTGACATGCCATGCGGTGTCCAGACCGATGTTATCCAAAATACCAAATGGGCCCATCGGCATATTAAAATTAACCATCCACGATTTGTCGATATCTTCAACCGATCCGATATCGTGTGTTTTTAACTTGCCGGCAGCACCAATCAACGCCATTAGCATAAAATTAAAAATATAACCGGGCGATTCTTTTTTTACTAATACGGGCACTTGGTTGAGTTTCTTTCCGAAATCTTGCAAGATTGGGATTAGCTCTTCTGAAGTGGTTGGGTGTGGCATAATATCTACCACACGTGCGGTAAACACATCATGAAAATGAAAAGCACAAAATTTTTCCGGCCGACCGGAAAGGTGGGCGAATTGTGAGGGCAACAGATACGAAGTATTGGTAGTGAAAATAGTTTTGGCCGGAGCCATCTCACCAAATTGTTTCCACACTTTCTCTTTAATTGAAACTTCTTCAGTTACGCTTTCGCTGATAATGTCCACATCGGCAACAGCCCGATTGGGGTCGGTCGTGAATTGAAGGCGCGCGAGAATGTCAGGCTTTGCTTCTTCTTTTACCATTCCCATTTTCACCGCATAGCGCAATACTTTCTCCATCACTTTTTGTGATTGCAACAAAGCCCTTTCGTGGATGTCGTACACGGTAACCTGATAGCCTGAGATGGCCGCTTGTAATCCGATGCGGCTACCCAACGTACCAGCACCGAGGATGAGAACATTTTTGATTGATATCATAGTTAATTTGAAGATGGATCAATTTGAAAATTTGAAAATGAGTTTTGTGTTACGAAGCTATTCATTTTCAAATCAAAACATTTTCAAATTTTCAAATTATTTATGGCTTTCCTCGCATTCTCTGCACACGCTTTGATCACGAACAAGAGCGAAGCGAAACGTGGATCTTGGGTATGACCTTGTTTGTAGCGATGGTAAATCTGCTGGCAGATAACAGCTACTTTAAATGAACCAAAGGCATAATAAAATACGATGTCGTCAATCGGTGTATTCGACTTCTCAGAATAATATTGGGCCATTTCGTTACGCGTCATGTTGCCGGGCATCCAAGTGAGATTGAAAGGTTTGAGCGCATCGGCATCATTTGCTTCTGCCCAATAAGCGAGAGAGGTGCCCAGGTCCATCAATGGATCACCCACAGTAGCCATTTCCCAATCGAGAATAGCTTTGATTTCGGTGAGGCGATCGGCATTGAGTACGAGATTATCGTATTTGTAATCGTTGTGGATAAAGCTGATTCGCTTCGATTCCGGAATATTCTTTAGCATCCACTCGGCTGTTTCATTCATTGCCGCGATGTCATCTGTTTGTGCGTTGAAGTAACGCTTTGTCCATCCTTCTACTTGTCGCTGTACATAGCCTTCGGGTTTGCCCAACTGATGCAAGCCGGTTTTTTGAACATCGAGCTGATGCAGTTGCACCAATTGATCAATAGCTGATTTTGAAAGTTGATGAAATGTAGGCGCATCGATGGTCATGTTTTTAGGAACACGGTTACGTAGAATCACACCTTGCACTCTTTTCATCAGATAAAACTTTGCCCCGATAACATCTTCCTCCTCACAAAAAAGAACCGGCTCCGGCACTTTGGTGAAACCTGCTTTTTGTAAAAGAGAGAGCACATTGTATTCGCGCTCCATATCATGAGCCGACTTGATGTTGGCACCTAACGGTGGCCTGCGAAGAATAAAATCTTCGTGCCCGGTTTGAATGAGGTAGGTGAGATTGGAATAGCCGCTGGGAAATTGCTGAATGGCGATTTCGTTGGCAACCCCTTTCGCCTTCAGATAGGCGATTAGATTTTCAGTATTTAATTCTTCGCCTTGGCGGATGTGAGCAGGTTGATCGAGCATGGTTGGTGTTTTTTCTACCAACTTTTCACTTTTAATTTATCAATTAATTTAAAGTGAGCATCATTTGATATAAGAGTTAGTTGGTGTTGCTTTGCTAGTGATGCAATCCAGATATCATTAGTGGGAATTGGTTTGCCTTTCTTAAAAAGAGCTGCTACAATTTCGCCATAGTATCGGCTTGTTTCTAAATCAACGGAAAGAATTCTAGATTGGTTAATAAACTCTTCTAGCATCTTTAAGTGCTTACTACGATTTATCACCCGATTTACCCCTACATAGAGTTCACCCACCACAATTGATGGAATAAAGAAAACAGATTGATTATTCAATTTATCAACAAGGAGCTTATCTCCACCAAAGATCCTGATAATAATATTTGTATCAAGTAAAATATTACCTCCAATCATTCGGATCAATTTTTTCACTACTCTCAGCGATTGCTTTTTTAACCTGCGCGATTTCTTTAGCGCTCATTACCCCTACAAAATCGTAGATGGATGATGCTTTCTTCTTCTTTTTAGATTTTTTGATGACCTTTTCAAGTTCTGTCAAAGTGGAGTCGCTTTGCAGCTTTAAAACGTCTTCAATCAACTGAATTTTTCTAGATTCCCTTACCATAAAATAAAGGTAAATGTTTAATCTGAAATACCCATACCATACCCCTTCAATATCGATTTGGCCAACGACACTTTATGTACTTCATCGGGGCCATCGTAGATTCGGGCCCCGCGCTCGTGCCGATACCAAAACGAAAGTAGTGTATCATCGGTGATGCCCAATGCACCATGCACCTGAATGGCCTTGTCCAATGTTTTCATCAGCACATCGGCCACGAAAAATTTAATGGTAGAGATTTCTTCTTTCGCTGCTTTAGCTCCATTCTTCTCCATTGAATATGCTGTGTGTAGAACCATCAGTCGTGCTGCATTGATGTTCGCTCGGCACTCTGCTATCCATGCCTGAATAATTTGTTGCTGACCCAAATAGCGACTATCGCTCAGTTTACGCGTAGCCGCTCGTGAACACATCAAGTCAAAAGCACGTTCGCAAATTCCGATCCATCGCATGCAATGATGAATACGCCCAGGGCCTAACCGCACTTGTGCAAGTGCAAATCCTTGTCCTTCTTCTCCAATCCGATTCGTGATAGGCACTTTGCAATTGGTAAACCAAACTTCTGCATGGCTAAAATAATCTTCTCCAGCCTCGCCCATAATCGAAATGTTACGCTCTAGTTTGAACCCCGGATTATCAAGCGGAACGAGAATCATACTGGCTCGTAAATACGGATTTGGATTTGCTGCATCTGTTACCGCCATTACAATAGTGAAGTGAGCGCCATCAGCAGCTGTGGTAAACCATTTGTGTCCGTTAATAATATAATGATCGCCTTCGCGAATGCCAGTGGTTGCCATGTTCACCGGGTTGGATCCGGCAAACTCAGGCTCTGTCATAGCAAAACAAGAACGGATTTCGCCATTCATGAGCGGATGTAAGTATTTTTTCTTTAATTCGGCTGAGGCAAATTGATGCATCAACTCCATGTTACCGATATCGGGTGCGTTGCAATTGAATATTAGATGACCGAGTGGCGATGTGCCGAGCACCTCGCTAACTTGAGCGAACTCCATCAAGTTGAGGCCAGCGCCCCCTTCATCGGGCGACAAGTGAGGCGCAAATAATTTTTGTGCCTTCGCCTTTTGACGTAAGTCTTTTACAATGGAAAGCGATTGCTTGAATGGTTTTGTGATGATGCCCAACTCAATGGGATACACTTCCTTTTCCAAGAAGTTCTTGTAAAGCGGCAAAAGTTGCTTCAGTCGATCGGTCAGAAATAATTCAGTCATGCGAGTGCTTTTTGAAAGTTATGAATTTTAGAGGAATTGCGAATCCTGTTTTGCATAAAGTTTTAATGCGCTGGCTTTTTTAACACATAAAAAACATTAGAATCATAGAGCACATAGAAAACATTTTGAAGGCAACCTATGTGATCTATGTTTCTATGTGGTTTGCGTTTGATTAGCCGCAACTGCACAAAACCACAAAAGAAATCAGCCATCAAAAAACAGGCTTCTTTCTTCCAAAATTTAATTAGATTGCTCAACTGAAAATGAAGCGAATTGTTGCCATCGGTTTCCTAGTTGTGCTTACCCTGCAATTCGTAGGGTTTTATGCCTATTTCGGCTCGCGCCTGCTGGCCATTCGTAAAGAGATGCGTGCTGCTTTGGCTACTCTGCCAGAAGAAAAGCTAGAGAAGATTGTGCTTTCAGCTGAAGAGTATAAAAAGGTAGATACGGAAGAAAACGAAATTGAACTCTCGGGAAAAATGTATGACATCGCCAGAGTAGTGAAGCGTGATACCGTTTATGTTTTATTTGCCCTGCACGATGCGCATGAAGACAGTTTGCTTTCGTTGCTGAACGAAATGATCAAACGCTCCACCAACGACAAAAAGCCTGTACCATCGGTAGTAGGTCAGTTTCTCGTCTTGGTTTTTGTTTTGCCACAATCTTTTGAATTCCTTCATCCGCTTCCTCCCTCTTTTCTTATAACTGAATACATAAAGTCATCCAAAGACTTTGAGTTGATGATTGATGCTCCGCCACCCCGAGGCTGAGCGGTTTCTTTATTCCAATCGACAATTGATCACGCTGATTTGAGCATGTCTCAAAACTCGGCTGATTTATGTTGTCGTTACTATCAATTCTAAACTTATAAGTGATGAAATCATTTTATACAATCCTACTATTCTACATATTCTTTTCAACTTCTGTTGCCCAGGAGGTCAATGACACCACCAAAATTTCTTACTTGAATGAAGTAGTTATATCCGCCAATCGCTGGGAGCAAAATTTGCGCGAAGTTTCCAGCCGCGTTACGAAAGTGGGTACACAACAGATTCAGTTTCAAAACCCACAATCAGCAGCCGATTTACTAGGTCTTTCTAATCAGGTGTTTATTCAAAAAAGTCAACTGGGCGGTGGTAGCCCGATGATTCGGGGCTTCGCCACCAACCGCGTTCTACTTGTAGTAGATGGTGTTCGCATGAACAACGCCATCTTTCGGAGTGGCAACTTACAGAATGTCATTTCACTCGATGCAAATGCCATTGAAGAAACAGAAGTAATTTTTGGCCCGGGATCCGTCATGTATGGCAGCGATGCTATTGGCGGAGTGATGGATTTTCACACGTTGAATCCACGGTTTTCAACAGACAAAAAAGTAAAACTAACCGGAAATGCATTTAGTCGCTATTCATCAGCTAACGAGGAAAAAACCGGCCATTTGGATTTTACGATAGGCCTCAAGAAGTGGGCGTTTACCACCAGCATCACGAAAGGATTTTATGGAGACTTGCGAATGGGAAGTGATGGCCCAATCGAATACACGCGACCCAACTTCCAATTGCGTGACGGAAATGGAAATGATATTGCTGTCATTAATCCCGATCCGAACGTACAGGTATCAACCGGCTTTGATCAACTTAACGTGATGCAAAAGATACGCTTCAAACCCAACGACCATTGGCATATTTCATATGGATTTCATTTTTCTGAAACTTCGAATGTGCCCAGATACGATCGCCTGTTATTAAAAACCGGTAATGTATTTACGAGTGCAGAATGGTATTATGGTCCTCAGAAATGGATGATGCATGCACTAAACGTCAACTTTGTAAAGGCGACAGCGCTTTTTGACCAAGCGAAGTTAACTGCCGGATACCAGGAATATGAAGAGAGCCGCCACAACCGAAACTTTACCGGTGGAAATAGAAATCGTAGAACAGATCGGTTTGAAGCAGTAAAAGCTTTTTCGGTGAACATCGATTTTGACAAACAACTAAATCCGCGTGCCAATCTTTTTTATGGTGCTGAATATGTTTCCAATCAGGTAGGATCGACCGCGAAGCGCTTCAACATTGTAGACGGAACCGTATCCGGTGTATCGACCCGTTATCCCAATGGATCAGAGTGGAGCTCTACTGCAGCGTATGCAAGCCTACGCTATAAACTTGCCGCCAAGTGGCTCCTAAATGCCAGTGCTCGCTATACGTATGTTTACACCTATGCTCCGTTTGACTTAACTTATTTTGATTTTCCATTTACGGAAGCTTCCCTTAAAAATGGAGCTGTGAATGGAAGTTTAGGTCTCATCTATAATCCGACATCGAATTGGAAAATCTATTCGAATTTGTCCACCGGTTTCCGCGCTCCAAATGTAGATGACATTGGTAAAGTATTTGATTCAACCCCGGGTACTGTGGTGGTGCCAAATGCTAATTTAGAACCGGAGAAAGCATACAATGCTGAATTGGGATTTACCGGAAAAATTGCTGACGATTTAACCATAGATGTTTCTGCTTTCTATACACTACTCAACAATGCCATTGTTCGGGGTAAATATACCTTCAACGGTCAGTCGCAGATTGATTATGATGGAACGCTAAGTGATGTGTATGCTTTGCAAAACAGCAGCGAGTTAAGCGTGCGTGGCTTTCAGGTAGGCCTGCTGTGGGATATTACCAAAAATTTTAAACTTGCATCGAATCTGAACATTCAAAGCGGAAAAGAGAAGGACATTGCTACCGGACTGGATTTTTCTCCCACACACGTAGCCCCAGCGTTCGGATCGATTCAACTGGTTTATAAAAAGGATGCGCTTCAACTCTCTGCGTACATGAACTACCAAGGTGAAATTAGTTATGAAAATCTGGCACTTACCGAGCGTGCGGATGCGCACCTGTATGCAAAAGATGCGAACGGAAATCCATTCGCTGCCTCTTGGACTACCTTTCATATAAAGGCTGCATACACCATCAATAAAATATTTACCTTCGATGTAGGTGTTGAAAATTTGTTTGACAAGCGCTATCGGCCATACTCATCTGGTATTACTGCTCCTGGAAGAAATATTTTTGGAACACTTCGAATAAAATTTTAATCACATGAACCGATGCTTCTCGTGCGGGAAGCATCGGTTATTTTATTAATTTATATCTATGAAGCTGCATTCTCTTATTCAATCATTGCGAAAATTTAGGTCACTGCATCATTGGGTAGGTATTGCTGCAGTTATGTTTCTTTTAGTTACCGCGCTTACCGGAATTTTGTTGGGATGGAAAAAACACAATGCTGTTTTACAGCCACCAACACAAAAAGGTACATCATCCGATGTCTCGGAATGGGTAAGCTTAGACCACGTAGTATCAACAGCTCATCACGCATTGGATTCCGTTGCTCACCTTTCCGGAGAGATTGAGAAGTTGGATGTTCGAATCGATAAAGGAATCATCAAAGTAATTTATCTGAACTATTGGGAAGTGCAGGTGGATGGTAAAACCGGTAAAGCATTGTCGGTTGCCCAACGACCATCGGATTGGATTGAACACATTCACGATGGCTCGATTATAAGTGACAACTTCAAACTACTTTATACTAATTACACCGGCTGGAGTTTGCTGATTTTGAGTATCACCGGATTTTGGTTGTGGCTTGGCCCTCGAAAAATCAGAAGTGAAAAAACGAAGAAACTGTCATAACCTTTTTCGTAAGCCCCACGCAGCCACTCCAATTACAATCAACGAAACGACCCACGCCCAAATGTTTGGCTTTTTAGTTTCGACAAAAAAAGTGTGATCCTTGAAAGCAAATTTCAAATAGGGAGGTTTCCAATAAAATTCATTTCCAGCAACTGAGTCGGCATTGTGATTTACAATTTCTCCTGGCATGTGGATGGAATGGAGGTACTTGCCCTCGGAAGCCCACATCATAAAACTCAGGCGACTTTCAATCTCCTTAGCTTCTCGTTTATATTTAGGGGTGCTAAGATCAATATCTATTCCTAAACTATCGAATAACGATGGCCACGGGTTGTCTACACTGATACTATTATCCTTGCTGTCTGGTTTTGCTAGGACATCAAAAATTACCAGTTGATTTTTCTGTAATTTTTTCCATTGCTCTTCGCTGGCATTTTTCCGGAAGACTTGAAAATATTCTTCTAAATAGGCTCGGTTAAAATAGTGATCAAAAATTCGCTCGTTCAGTTTGGTCAGAAACAGGCTATCCGCTTTGCTAATGGGTTTGCCTTCGGCAGGCATATTGCCAATGAACTGAAAATCGGTGGTGGTGAGAAAATCCGTTATCGGATAGCGAAAGCGATTGATCGGATGGTACGTGTCTTCAAAACGGTAGACCGTATAAAACCAGCGAAAGTGTTTTTCGAACTTACTGGATAGATGAAAGAGTGTATCGGTAGATGACGAAGTTTCAGCATTGGCTTCGGAAGCAGAAGCATACGACTTCCGAAAAATGACGGTGTGCTTTTTTTCTTTGGTTTTACTGGAATCATTCGCAGTTGATCTGACGTGAAGCGAATCGGATATCAATTTCCAACCGGTGTGTTCGCTGCAACCAAAATAGTTTTGCTTGCTAATCTTCGGGTCTTCGGATGTCAATCGAATTTCGCGATCTAAGCTTCCATCTTCATGGACGGATGTTTTCACAGCTACCTGATGTCCGCAAGCGGTTAGGACTACAACACCAAATACTACAACTGCAATTGAAAATATTTTTTGCGTCTTCATAGTTAGTTATGATTAGTTGACTGTTTCACCTTTAAGTACCGAGCATACCACGATTCGTGTGTGTTTGCTTTACGATTTTCATCGTATTTTTTGATGAATGCGATGCTATTCAGAAATACATCATTCTGCCGTGGCATCAGTTTGGTGATTTGATAGGATGTAGGTCTTTGTTCCCAAATAAAAAATACAATCAATACGAGTGAGGCTAATCGCATCGCATTTTGAAACCAACTATTTTCCAATACGCGCTGCCAGATACTGCTCATGCCTTCTCGCTCTGCCGGCAATCGATCCATCAGCCGATTCGTGAATGCAGCTGCATGTTGTAATTGAGGTGTATGTTTCTTCGCTAGCTGAATTAGATTCTTTGTAGATCGAATTTCTTCGAATAGCTTTTGGCAAGCTTTGCAGCTATTTAAATGCGTATGCAACTGTTGTTGCTCTTCCAGAGTGAGCTCTTCAAACAGCCAGATGTCTTTTTCGTATTTAGGACAGCTCATATCTTATTCGTTATAATGTTCTTTAATATACGCTTGAACCTTTTTTCGAGCATGATAGAGATTGCTCTTGACCTGATCTTCATTGACGTTTACCAATTGGCATACTTCTCCCGAAGGCAAGTCTTCGACATCGCGCAGCACATAAATCATTTTCTGCATACCGCTTAGCTGGTCGATGGCATGTTGATACAAGTGCGTCAGTTCTGTCTGAGCCAGTTCGTGATGCGGACTACTTGAGTCAGGATGATTCGATATGGCTTCCACCGATTGTTGATTCCTTTCTTTCTGATACGAAGTTTTCTTCTTTACATCTAAACAATGATTCACCAGAATGCGGTAGAGCCACGTGCTCATCTTTACCTCCGAACGATAAGCAGACAGATTTTTCCAAAGTTTTATAAAAACTTCCTGCACTGCATCTTCGGCATCAGCCGCATTGCCCAGATAACGAAAGGCAACCGCATACAAAATGGCTTGATAATGCATCACCATCTGCCGGAAGGCTTGCTGATCGCCTCGTTGCGCTTGTTGAATCAGGTTTAGGTCAATCTGGCTGATCATTTCCTACTTTGATACTGATACGAGGGAAGTAACAGAAAGTAAAATGGGCATGCAAATTTTCTTTTATGCGAATTACGAAAGATTGATTACCCGAATGGAGAGTTAGCTAGACAGTTGGTCTATTTGGAATTAGATACCATCAGTCAGAGTTGAGTCCATATAGCCTAATGAATTCATCGTACTCTTGCTGAGATGTTTTCTTTAGATGCTGCTGCTTTTGGTTTTTAATGTATTGAAATACACGCTCCACTGCCGATTCAGAAACAGAGTAAGCCGCATAACCTGTTTGCCATGCAAATTTCTCAAGAATGATATTGTCCTGATTTACGAAATGTGAGCTGCTACCTTTGATTTGTTTGATTACATCGGCAATTGATTTTTTTGGATTTAATAGAAACAAGCTATGAATATGATCTGGCATCCCGTTTACAATTTTAACGCGGCATTCTTGTTCTATCAATTGCTCCGATATGTGGCCATGAATTTTATTTTCCACATTGAAATGTATTAGGGGCAATCTTTCTTTAGTGGCCCAAATGGCATGAATCCATATTTTGGTATAGGAATGTGGCATAATGTATTTTTTATAATTGGTTTTTCAATCTCCGTAGCCCACGATTTTACCCTAGCCCACGGTTTTAACCGTGGGCTAGAATCATCGGTATTTATTCGAAATGGTTTTAACCATTTCATTTTTTCAATTATGCTGGGGA
This sequence comes from Flammeovirgaceae bacterium, assembly GCA_021300095.1. Lineage (GTDB taxonomy): Bacteria > Bacteroidota > Bacteroidia > Cytophagales > Cyclobacteriaceae > ELB16-189. The sequence goes on from JAJTHV010000329.1 coordinate 13,951, forward strand.
GAATGTTTCAAAACCTTGAAACGGTTTTGAATTTGTTTGATAATTATTGTTGATCCCTTGTTTGAAGCGGATGGTAATAACCAATGTCCTTTTTTAACAATCAAATTTACACGATTTATTGTTCCCGTTATGGTTGGTCGTGAATATTTTTTATTGACAAAAATATTCTTTGTTTTTTGGTTTGACCTAGCCAACGGTTTCAACCTAGCCAACGGTTTTAACCGTGGGCTAGAAAATTTCGTTATGTTTTCGAAATGGTTTTAACCATTTCATTTTCACGTGAATTTCAGGGAATGGATATTTTAAAAAACTGTTCAAACGGTTTGGGGTTTGTAGATGATTTATTGCCCCACGGTTGAAACCGTGGGCAATTGTTGAAACCGTGGGCAAAAATTGCTTTCTGATATTTTTTTATTACCCCACGGTTAAAACCGTGGGCTCTAATGCGCCTCCAGCCAATTTTTCCCAATGCCAACCTCAACTTCCATAGGCACATCTAAAATCACGGCTGTCTTCATCAGCTCCTGCACTTTGGGTTTCAGAATTTCCTGTTCGTCTACATGAAGGTCGAACACCAATTCATCGTGTACCTGCAAAATCATCTTCGACTTCAACTTTTCTTTTTGCATCCAACGGTGGATGTTGATCATCGCCACTTTAATAATGTCGGCAGCGCTTCCCTGAATGGGCGCGTTGATGGCGTTGCGCTCGGCAAAGCCGCGGGTAGAAATATTACGCGAGTTAATGTCGCGCAGGTAGCGCCTTCTTCCTAAAATGGTTTCTACATATTCTTTTTCACGCGCGAGGTTGATGCTGTCGTCCATGTAGCGTTTGATAGCGGCAAACTCTTTAAAATAGGATTCGATGATTTCCGCTGCTTCGGTGCGCGTGATATTAAGATTCTGTGCCAAGCCAAAGGCGGTACTGCCATACAAAATACCAAAGTTCACCTCTTTGGCTTTGCGCCTCATGTCGGGTGTTACTTTTTCAATTTCAACTTTAAAAACTTTAGCGGCTGTGGTGGTGTGAATATCACGACCGAGGCGGAACGCTTCAATCATCGTTTCGTCTTTTGCAAACGAGGCCGCAATGCGCAATTCAATTTGCGAGTAGTCGGCAGACATGAATAGAAAGTTTTTATCGCGTGGCACAAAGGCACTGCGAATTTGTCTTCCTTTTTCTGTACGAATGGGGATGTTCTGCAAATTGGGATTGTTGGAGCTCAAGCGCCCGGTTGCTGCTACCGCCTGACGATAGTCGGTGTGCACTCGATGATCGTAATGGCTCACCATTTTCGGAAGCGCATCCACGTAAGTAGAGCGCAACTTTTCATATTCGCGGTAGTCTAAAATCTTGCGCGCAATTTCATGCTCATCAGCGAGCTTCGACAAAACTTCTTCACCCGTAGCATACTGACCTGTCTTTGTCTTTTTTGTTTTGTCCATCAGCTTCATCTTGTCGAACAAGATTTCACCGAGTTGCTTGGGAGAACCAATATTAAATTCTTGGCCCGCAATGGCATAAATTTCTTTCTGCACTTTTTCGCTGTCCTTCTTCAACGCTTCCGACATCCATTGCAGTGCCTGTTCGTCCAACGCCACACCTTCAAATTCCATCGCGGCCAGCACGTGCACCAACGGCATTTCCACATCACGCATGAGGCGAGAGTGCCCGCGTTTCTCCAACTCTTTCTGAAGTTTTTGTTTCAATTGTAGTGTTTGGTCTACTCGTTCGTAACGTGCATGCGCATCTGTTTCACCCGACAATTGATATCCGAGATATTGATTGCAGATGATACCCAGGTCGTGCGAAGCTTCTGGCTCAATTAAATAATGTGCAAGCATTGTATCGAACAAGTGACCATTCACTTTTATTCCCGATTTTTTCAAAGCAAGAATGGGCAGCTTTACATTATGCCCTACTTTACCAATCGCTTCATTGGCGAACACATCCTCAAAAGCAACAATGGATTTTTCATCAATTTCAAATGCTTCACCTGCCAGATAGGAGAGCAACATGCCTTTGATTGCAAAATCAAAATGTTCGGCATGGTCGGTGAGGATATCAAACGAAAATTCTTTTTGTGTTTTCAGTTGAGCGGCCAGCAACACAGCTTCATCGTGATTGATTTTTTTGTATTTGACAGAAGAAGCATCTAATACTTTCTTTTCAGTTTCTTCCACCGGTGCGATCGTAGGCTCATCGCCACCAAACATAGAGAGCTGTGCCGGTTTTACGGCTGCGATGGCGGGAGCGGATGTGGGACCACTACCTGTCGCGAAAATGCGAGGCGCCATCGTCTTGAATTCCAACTCTTCGATAATGGGTTTCAGTTTTTCGGCATCGGGCCCAGTGTATTCCAAATCTTTTTCGTTCCACTCGACCGGTACATCCAGAATGATGGTGGCCAATTTTTTAGAAAGAATGGCTTGCTCGCCAAATTGCTCTACACGTTCTTTTAATTTTCCTTTCAACTCGCCCGCATGTGCAATAATGTTTTCTACATTTTTATACTGCTTCAATAAATCGGCAGCCGTCTTAGGCCCAACACCTGGTATGCCGGGAATATTATCAGAGCTGTCGCCTTGTAAGCCTAGGATGTCGATTACCTGATCTACATTTTCAATGTCCCACTTTTCGCATACTTCTTTGGGGCCAAGAATATCTACTGAGTTACCCATGTAAGCCGGTTTGTAGAGCAAAATTTTGTCCGTCACCAATTGACCAAAGTCTTTGTCGGGCGTCATCATGTAAACGGTGAACCCTTCGCGCTCCGCTTTTTTGGCAATGGTGCCAATAATGTCATCGGCTTCGTAGCCGTCCATTTCAAGTATCGGAATATTAAAACCACGAATAATGTCTTTCACTACGGGCACACCTGCGCGAATGTCTTCCGGAGTTTCTTGCCGGGTCGCTTTGTATTCCGTAAAAATTTCATCGCGAAAGGTTTTAGCAGATGTGTCAAATGCTACCGCAATGTGTGTAGGCTTCTGTTTTTGAAGTACTTCGAGCAATGTATTCGTAAAACCAAACGGAACAGAGGTGTTGATTCCTTTGGAATTGATGCGTGGATTTTTCGTAAAAGCAAAATGCGCCCGATAGATTAACGCGTACGCGTCGAGCAGGAATAATTTTTTTTCGGCCATGGGGCGAAGGTAGAAAGAACATCGCATAAAAAATTGCCTTTGGAAAAAATGCGCACAGTGAACATTAAAATTTTTCAAACAAATTTTTGATCTATAAATTTCGACCCTCTCTGTTCTCAATTGATTTACTCGCCATGTGAGGTTCAAGCCGATTTAGCCATTCAACAGGGTGCTGTCATTGGCCGTTTTTGGTTTCCATACTTCTGAAAAAAAGACTTTCTGACGTTGAGCCGATTGTGAGTTAGAGAGATAAGGCGTATCTTTTTGCGATGCAAAAGGTAACTCTCCCCATTCTGTTATCTATTCTGTTGGCATCCGCTATTTGCTATGGCCAAAACCGTAAAATAGATAGCCTTGAGCGATTTATTGAAACACATCCTCGTGACACCAACGAAATACGCGCACTCGACCAATTGAGCTCCGAGTTTATGCGTAGAGACATGAACAAAGCCAAGTCATATGCTTACAAACAAATTGCTTTGGCAAAAGTATTACGCACCGATTTTGGCTTGGCATCTGGTTACTCCGGATTGGTGGCCATTCATCAAAATGAAGGTACCATAGACAGTGCACAATACTATCTACAACGACTTGAAATTTTGGCTAAGAATCCGGCTAATAAAAAAGCCGCCATCAATTATGCTAGTTCGGCCGGGCTCTTTTACAAAAATCAAGGTAGGTTAAAGGAAGCTCTTCCCTATTTGGTGGAAGCACTTCGCCTCGTGGAAAATGG
>JAJTHV010000352.1 GCA_021300095.1 Flammeovirgaceae bacterium
ATTTTCAATGGCGTATTTAATGCGGGTAATCTGCGAAATGCCTGCTTTAAAACCGCACTCGCCCAGCGACAGAAGCACCTGAGACACAACTACCTTATCGGGATAATCGATTTTACTCCACAATAGATCTTTAGCGCGCTGCCCTCCTATCCGACCAATTACCTGAATAATGCGGATAATGGTTTGCGTGCTCTGACCGGTTCGGTAAAATGCGCTTTCTAAATGATTCAGTGCTTTACCTCCTATTAGCACCAATGCGTTCATCGTTTGGTTGCTGTAGATCGGATTCGAGAGGTTGTCGATGAGTGCAAAAATGATTTCAGGGCTGTTTACTTTGATGGATGTCGAGATGGCGGTCTTTCGCACCTTGGGCTCGAGATCAGAGAGCAATTCAATCAAATAGGAAGAGTTCTCATCCGTAGAAGAGTGTAGAATAAGTTCAGCCGCATACTGGCGGTCATTCGGTTCAGCCGATCGCGCCAATCGTTGAATCCGTTGCTTATGGATATCTCCTCCATTATTCAATATTGCTTCGAGATCGCTTTTGCTCAACATCTTCTTCTCTCCGCTTTCATTTACACCTTTATCTGCGCGAATGATGTACTGATCAGAAACTGAAAGTCCTTTCAATTCATTCATTCTTCGTTGCGCATAATCCCTCGCCTCATCATGGCCGTTTTTCATCAGGCTATTTACCCACACGCCAATTTGAGCCGGCTCCAGTTTTTCCAACAAACGAAAAGAAAAGACTGCTTTCGAGGTGTGCCTGTCGATCAGTTGCTGCTCTAAACGCGAAACAACTTGTTTCAAACCTAAATCGAGTTTTTCCTGACTATAATCGCTGTTTTCAAGTTTAGCACGGATCTTATTTTTATAGCCGCCATACAACCGCTGGATCAATAAGATGTATAATCCACATAAGGCTAGAATAATGATCGGAATCCAAATGATTTTAAAGATGGGTATTAATGAAAACGCAAAAATGCAAATACCGGCTATTAACCTTCCTGACTCACTGACTACCCCTTCTACTTTTGCTTGGATGCCAAAACGAATCTTACTGTCGATGGGCACAAACATGAGCTTATATACAGGGTTCTCCAATGATTCGCGCAAGGTGGAATTGAAAAGTCGCGTGAGTGCAATGAACAGAAAGAAGAAGATAAATGTCTCCGGATGAGTGGTTAAATCATAACCAAAAAAGAAGGCAGCAACAAAAGAAGATAGTGCCAGAAAGCCGGTTAGCAATGGCAGAATAAACAGTGAAGTGCGCAAGCCGTAGGAGCTGATAATCTTATCGTTCACAAATGCCTGCATCACCAAACTAAGCATATAGATCGTACCATTGAAGTATGCAACAAAGTCAGTCAGGTCACGCTGATTGGGGTATTGTTCATTCAGAAGATCTTGAAAAATGAATTGATTAAAGTTAAAGGTCACCACAGATGCAACCAGGAACAAACTCAAAAGCACTACGTACTTATCTTTGAATATTTGGTTAAACTGCGTTTGCTTGCGCACCGAAGCGTCTGCAATTAGTTTACTGGTTAGACCAAACGAGGCATTAATGAACAATAAACAAATCAACGCTCCTACAATACTTGCATCGCAAACCAGAAGATAATCGGATGTATCAGGAAAAAGAGCTGATGTGAGAGGTATCAAGAAATTGGCGAGAATAATGGCAATCAACTGGCCCGTATCAATCCATCCAATGATTCGTTTGGATTGCTTAAAGTCGAAAATGCGACCAAACATACCCCAATAGCAGAGCAAAAGAATGGCCGTTGTGGGGCCGGTAAGGCAATACATCAACAACAGTGTGTTGTCGTGCAATTCAGCCGATCCAAAATGATAAAAAAAGTGAAGGGCGGCCGTGGTGAAAAACACCAACACCAAGCTGGCCGATGCCAGTATGCTAAATCGAATCCGGTTTTGGAAAAACGAAAATACCAATGTAGAGGCAATACCCAACCCTCCCGAGATCAAAAAGGCTTTGTTGAGTTGATCACTCATCTTATTTAAGAAAAGGGATTCAGCCGTTACCTGATAGGTAGCCACGAAAATACCAATGAAAAAACCCATGCCGAGCATAAGAGCTACCTTCTTTTGCTCATCTGCTTTTACATTTAAGAACCGAAAGGCGTTAGTCTTCATGGCGGTCTGTAGCCGTAGAATTTGTCAATTACACGCAAAGTACTATTAATTCAAAAAACAAAAAAGCCGGAGACTCTAGTAGGTCACCGGCTTTCGGGTGTTTATTGAATTTCGTTCGAACTACTTTTTGGTAGCCGTGCTATCCATCTTGGTGGTTCCTGCTTTCTTCTGCTGATAGGCTGCATTCAACCCTTTAATCACATCTTGGCTGATGTCAATCCCTGCATTTCCATACAACACATCGCTGGAACGATCAAACTTCAATACCACTTGAAATCCTTTTTCGGCACCATAGGTTTTCAAAAAAGTAGTCAGATTGGTATACAGCTCGTTTGTCACTTTCGCTTGGTCATTCATCAATTCTTGCTCCACACGTTGTTGGTGCATTTGCAGGTTTTGCTGCTTTTTACCCAAGTCTTCTTCCACGGCTTTTGCCTGGCCGATCGTCATCGTGCTTACATTGCGCTGGTACGCTCCGATTTCGTTTTGTAAAGACTGGGCACGGTTTTGCAGATCCTGATCCATTTTTTTTCCCTTTGCCTCAAAGATTGCTCTTACTTCTTTATAATAGTCGTAATACTTCAATACTGTATCGGCATTGATGTAGGCAATCTTTATATCTCCCGACAGAACCGCATTACTTGCAGTGGTGGTAGCTGACGCCTTTGAGAAATGCAGGTAAAACAATACTGCTACACCTACAAGAGATAACCCACTGAGGGCAACCGGAACATTTTTCATTTTGATAGATTTAGTTTTGAGGGTGCAAATATAAACAGAAAGGGTTCAGCACAAAATTCACATTTCCTCCTCCTCTTCCGTTTGGAAGGAATAGAGTGTATCATCCAATACCAAAGCATCACTGTTACAGTCTGCAACAAACTTCTCAATCACCTGTGGTGTAATACGTTCGCGGTGAAGGGCTGCATCGAGGCCAAGACCAAACTCAGCATCTTCTACCACTTCTGCATACTCTTGTACTTTTACATTGCCCTCCTCTTGTAACTCCATCACCACATCGGCAATAAAAAGACCTACCTCCTCTTCCATTTGCCGGGAGGCTTCATCATCAGCCGATTGATCCGATTCGATCCACTGCTGATAGGCCGGAAATTGCTCAAATGCTTTCTCTTCCGCCAGTTCAAACAGTTGCCGTTCATGTTCTAATCGCAGCGTACATAGCACCGTGTCTACCAGTACCTCTTTTCCCTCCTTTTTCCCAATAAAGTAAAAATGCTGGTACTCCTCGGAGGCATCATCATCTTCAATCAACAGGTAGCTTTTGCCTTGCATTAGGGCGCGATGCTCAGCAATAATAGCGGGGTCGAAACCGGGGTTCATATAAGTCATGATTTATTGATTATTTTTTGAAAACACTATTAAGCACCCTCCTCATTTGATTCTTTGAACCACTCCGCATACATGGGATAGTTCGTTGCCGTGCGCTGAATCACCTGCTTCATTTCCTCCCCTACTTCTTTCACTTTTTTAGCCGGCACACCGGCCCATACCGTGCCAGGTTCTACAATTGTTTTTGGAAGAATAATCGCTCCGGCTGCAATCACCGAACCGGTACCGATCACGGCATCATCCATCACAATAGCCCCCATTCCAATCAGCACATTATCTTCAATAGTACAACCATGTACAATGGCTTTGTGAGCGATTGATACATTTGAGCCGATTACAGTTTTCGCTTTTTGGTAGGTGCAATGAATAACCGCGCCATCCTGAATGTTGGTATTGTCTCCGATGGTGATTGAATGCACATCTCCGCGCACCACGGCATGAAACCACACCGTGCAATTGTTGCCCATCTTCACTTCACCCACCACAACCGCGGTTTCAGCTAAAAAACAGTTACTTCCAAACTCGGGCGTAAAGCCCCTTACCGACTTAATCAATGCCATATTGGTAACAATTAAAGCCCAAGATTAGCGTAAACACATAAGATCACAAAATCCTCCTGACAAGATGTCACGATTGATGAATATGTGCTAAATTTGCGGTTCGAATTCAAACGAACATGGATAATCTGATTGACGACATTGGGGTTTTGACCGGAACGGAAGGCGAAGGAAGCGAAGCCATGAAGGTGACAGCCACCCAAAACACTGGGAAAGCCCGCAAATTATATATCGAGAGCTACGGCTGCCAGATGAATTTTTCGGACAGTGAAATTGTGGCTTCCATTCTTCAAAAAGAAGGTTTCGATACTACTTCAGAGATAGAAGAGGCCGATTTGGTATTTCTAAATACCTGCTCTATCCGCGAGAAGGCCGAACAAACGGTACGCAATCGACTCAACCACATTAACGGCCTTAAAAAAAAGAAGCCCGAAATGATGGTGGGCGTGCTGGGTTGTATGGCCGAGCGACTGAAAACCAAATTATTAGAGGAAGAGAAAATAGTAGACTTAGTAGCGGGGCCGGATGCGTATCGCGATCTGCCCCAACTCATTTTGCAAGTAGATGAAGGCGACAAAGCCGTCAACACCTTTCTTTCTCGCGAGGAAACGTATGCGGATATCAGTCCCGTGCGCCTGAATTCAAACGGTATTACTGCATTCATCTCCATCATGCGCGGTTGCGACAATATGTGCTCGTTTTGCGTAGTGCCCTTTACGCGTGGACGCGAACGCAGCCGCGATCCGCATTCCATTGTAGCTGAGGCAAAAGACTTATTTGAAAAAGGCTATCGCGAGGTGACTTTGCTGGGTCAAAATGTTGACTCCTACAAATGGAGTGAAGTAGAGAATAACAAAGCGCGTCTTGAGAAAAATCAAATTACAGAAATCGTCAACTTCGCCCACTTATTGGAAATGGTAGCGAAGGTGCATCCGGACTTGCGCGTTCGCTTCTCCACCTCTCATCCTAAAGACATCACAGACGAGGTGCTCCACACCATGGCTCGTTATGACAACATTTGCAAATACATTCACCTGCCCGTGCAAAGCGGCAATAGCCGTATTCTGGAATTGATGAACCGTGGCTACACGCGCGAGTGGTATTTAGATCGCGTGGCGAAGATTCGGGAGATCTTAGGAACTGAGTGCGGTATTTCTTCTGATATGATTACCGGATTCTGCACTGAAACAGAAGAAGAACATCAGGAGACGCTTTCGCTGATGAACTTGGTGGAATACGACTATTCGTACATGTTCTTCTACTCCGAACGCCCCGGAACTTTAGCTGCTAAAAAATGGACCGATGATATTCCGTTAGAAGTAAAGAAGCGAAGACTGGACGAGATCATCAAAAAGCAAAATGAACTTTCGCTGAAGCGAAACCGGATGGATGTGGGCAAGGTGCAGAATGTGTTGATCGAAGGAACTTCCAAGCGGTCGGCTGAACATTTACAAGGAAGAAATTCAGCCAACAAGGTGGTGATCTTCCCGAAAGAAAATAAAATGAAAGGGCAATACGTCCATGTGTTGATAGAAAGCTGCACAGGTGGCACACTTATTGGTAGGATTGTAAACCAATAGAAAACGAAAATGGCTGCGTTAGACTCAGAAGTTCAAAGTATTAAAAACCGATTTGGCATCATTGGTAATGCCCAATTGCTTGATCATGCCGTGCGAGTGGCCATGCAGGTAGCTCCTACCGACATGACAGTGTTAATTACCGGAGAGAGCGGTTCCGGTAAAGAATCTTTCTCTAAAATAATCCATCAGTTAAGCCCTCGCAAACACGGGCAATTTATCGCGATCAACTGTGGATCCATTCCGGAAGGCACCATTGACTCAGAACTTTTTGGCCATGAAAAGGGATCGTTTACCGGAGCACATGAGGCACGCAAAGGTTATTTTGAAGTAACCAATGGCGGAACCATCTTTCTGGATGAGATTGGCGAAATGCCCTTGGCTACACAAGCACGTCTGCTGCGTGTGCTTGAGAATGGCGAGTTTATCAAAGTCGGTTCGTCCAAAGTATTGAAGACCGATGTGCGCGTAGTCGGTGCTACGAATGTTAACCTGCTGAATAAAGTAGAGCAAGGCAAATTCAGAGAAGACTTATACTACCGTCTCAGCACGGTGCCCATCTTCGTTCCGCCATTACGTGAGCGGGGCCGCGATATCGAGTTGTTATTCCGAAAATTCGCCTCCGATTTTTCAGAGAAGTACAAAGTCAAGCCCATTGCCTTAACAGACGATGCCAAAGAACTTTTGTTGAAGTACCGCTTCCCCGGAAACATTCGCCAGCTTAAAAATATTGTAGAACAGATTTCAGTTTTATCTCCCGATCAAAAAGAGATCAATGCACCTGCTCTCGCCATGTATCTGCCAAAGGAATCGACCCTTCCCGCGCTTTACAGCGGACCGGGAGCGCACGAAAACATCTCTGAGCGGGAGATATTGTACAAAGTGTTGTTTGACATGCGCAAGGATGTAAACGACCTTAAAAAGTTAGTGCTTGAAAGCTTGGGTAACCCGTCCGAAGCGGCTCAGATTTTGAAAGACAACGCCTCGTTGTTTGAAAGCCTCCGTCACGAGGATCCAAGGCCTTCCAATGAAATGGTTTTGAACATCAATCCGGTTCGCACACCAGAAACACCTGCCGAACAAGAAGAGGTGCAGGACGTAAGCCATGTGGCCGAAGATGATTCATTATCTATAGTAAAAAAAGAAAAAGAGCTGATCATGCGCGCGTTACGAAAAAATAACAACAAACGTAAATATGCGGCACGCGATTTGGGGATTTCTGAGAGAACATTGTATCGCAAAATAAAAGAATACGAACTTGAAGAATAGCGCCATGTCTATTTCACGATCTGCTACCAACCTTACCGCCTCATTCCTGCTTGTAGCTCTGCCATTTGTGTTTTCCGGCTGCGGCATGTATTCACTTTCAGGAGCAGCGACTACTGCAAAGACCATTCAGATTGAGCCTTTCTTTAACAACACGGATCTGGGGCCAGCCAACCTGGGTCAAAACTTTACTAACAAGCTGAAAGACTATTTTCAGCAAAACTCCAGCTTGCGAGTGGTTTCTGCCAATGGAGAACTTCAATTGGAGGGCACCATTGTACAGTATGCAGTAGCTCCGGTAGCACCCGTTTCCAGCGCTGATCCGAACCGTCCTACGCAGGCTGCATTAACCAGGCTTACGATCGGGATTCGAGCCAACTATGTGGACACCATCGAACCAAAGAATAGCTTCAAAGACAAGACATTCAGTTTTTATGCCGATTTCCCGAACGAACAAAACTTGATCACGGTACAGGAAAGCCTGGAAAAGAAAATATTTGACCAGATTTTTATTGATATCTTCAATGCCACTCTGGCAAACTGGTAATCATTCCGTATAAACTAAGAAAAGCAAGTAATGGAGGGTTGCGTAACGAATCTTTTTCATTTAGATTTACATGTACCATTACCTGCGCCTAGCACCTGTGAATACAAATACCTTTCAACTTATTGTTAGCAATTATACATCCCTTGAAAGAGGTGAAGCCGAAAGCGTAATTGAATTGGTGCAGCAATATCCTTATAGTCAGTTGATTCATCACCTTGCTGCCCGCGCCTCGCAGGATTATTTCCTTCCGAATCACGATCACTATCTTCATCAAAGTGCTGTGTATAGCACCGATCGCTCTATTTTACGACAAGTTATGACAGCCCCGCGGATACCGCGCAAGTCTGTTGAACCAGTTCCTGTTGAAATTGAATCAGCCCCTGCATTCACCGCACCGATTGAAGTAGAAAAAACAGTTCACCTCGTTTCACAACTGAGTGGCGATGCCTTTTATAGTGAAGTAGAAGAAGACTTGAAAAAGCTCGCTCAATCAAAGCTCCGCTTCGAACAAGTAGTTGAAGCTTTGGAAAACGCACCTCATCAACCACTTACGCCAACGCCAACTCCGGCAGTGGCAATTGACCCTCCGGTTCAAAATGAAATTCTGATCGAAGTAATCAAGAATTCGAAGGAGACCATTCAACTAGAAGGCCCCAAGCAGAAAGAACAGATCGAAATCATAGACGAGTTTATCAAAACCCAGCCCAGCATCAGCCCGGCTCGTTCTGTCACACCCAAAGTCGAAGACCTCTCAGAGAAATATGATATATATGGAGATAACATTGTATCGGAAACACTGGTAGAAATTCTTCTGAAACAAGGTAAAAACGAAAAGGCGGTAGAAATGCTCAAAAAACTGATTTGGAAGTTTCCACAAAAAAAGGCTTACTTTGCAGCCCAAATTGAAGCGCTGAAAAAATAAGTTTATGTGGTATAACCTGTTCATTATCTTGGCTATCGTTAGCTCTGTATTATTAGTATTAGTGGTATTAGCCCAAAATTCAAAAGGTGGCGGACTATCCAGCCAGTTTGGTGGCTCCGGAGCCAGCAATCTGATTGGTGTGAAGAAAACCGGTGATGTGTTAGAGCGCCTTACGTGGGGTTTTGCCATTGCCATTATGGCCTTCTCATTGGCTACCAATTTTACGGCTCCAACACCCGGAGTAACCAACGATGAAATTCTGGAGCGTGCGAAGCAGCAACAAACTGCCCCAGCAATCTCCGTTCCTTCTACCCCTTCGGCATCCGGAACCGACAGCACGAAGAAATAAGGAAAATAAGACCTAATAAAAAGCCGGCTCAGAATATGATCCGGCTTTTTTATTGGCTCATGGCGAGATGATGAGCCTGTCACCTTTTAATTCCTGCCATTTGTGTCATATGATGAGTTGCACTGCTGCCAAAATTGTACATCTTTGCCAGCCCAATTGCGAAAATGTGCCAAAATCAGCTAAAAACAATGATTGGCACAATTCTAGCAGGTAGGGCGGTGCGACTAAACGTCAATAATATTAACAACTAAACAATTCAGATCGATATGGCAAAAATCAATTTCAAACCCAACGAAGACCGCGTGTTGGTAGAAGCTTCAGCCGCAGAAGTAAAGACTGCCTCAGGCCTTTACATTCCTGACACAGCAAAAGAAAAACCCCAACAAGGCAAAGTGATTGCTATTGGCGATGGATTAAAAGATAAGCCCGTAACTGTAAAAGTTGGCGACACGGTGTTGTACGGAAAGTACTCCGGCACTGAGATCACCATCGATGGTAAAGAATACTTGATCATGCGCAATTCCGACATCTTCGGAACCATGTA
>JAJTHV010000307.1 GCA_021300095.1 Flammeovirgaceae bacterium
CGATTTTGAGGGGTCATCCCGGTTATTTTTTATTGACATGAAAGAGGATGATGATGAGGGAGTTGGCACGTTCCTGAGTATCGATCATAAAAGCCCTGCATTTGTGGGAGAAGAGGTGACGATTACTGCTACTGTAGTGAAATTGGATAGAAATGAACTTACTTGCGCTATTGATGCGAAGGCGGGTCCACGGATCATTGCTACCGGCACCACCGGCCAGAAGATGCTAAAGAAAGAAAAATTGAATCAGTTGTTTACCAAACCGAAATGAAAGCACGATTTACAAACGATATAAACATCAAAAACAAACAAGCTACTTTTCAATACGAGCTACTCGAGAAGTTTGTGGCTGGCATTGCGTTGATGGGTACAGAAATTAAATCTATCCGCGAAGGCAAGGTAAATTTGCAAGACGGTTTTTGCTATTTTAATTCCGGACAAGTTTTCACGAAAGGCATAAACATTACACCGTATTCACAAGGCACCCACTACAACCATGAAGCGGCACGTGAGCGGAAGTTGTTGTTGAAAAAAACAGAAATCAGTCGACTTGAGTCGAAAGTGGAAGAGAAGGGGTTGACGCTTATTCCCATTCGCTTGTTTATTAATGAACGGGGATTTGCTAAATTGGAGATTGCTTTGGCGAGGGGAAAGAAGACTCATGATAAGCGCAACAGTATCAAAGAACGAGATGTGAAACGAGAACTGAGCAGAGTGAAAATTAGATAGCATGGAAGGGACATTTGGTGTTTGCAGATTATCGATCGTAAGTGTTCGCAAGGAACCACAGGTGCTTTCTTTGCAACTCTCTCAATTGCTCTTTGGCGATCATTATGAAGTGATTGGTGTGAGTGCTGATAAAAATTGGATTCAGATTCGGATTTATTTTGATCAGGTGGAAGGGTGGATTCCATTGAATCAGCATCATACAATCGCACCTGAGTATTTTGATCAGATCAACTCGGCTGATTTTAAAATTACCACCGATGTATGTTCTACGATTCTCTATAAAAAGACTCCGCTTTCTATTTTGATGGGAAGCATCGTGCCAATCTCACAGTCAGAGTTGTTTAAAATGGAAGAGCAATTTGCGTTTAATGGTGAATCGAAGAGCCTTGGGCAAAAACGCGAATTTGAGTTTCTGAAGTTGATTGCGCTGAAGTATTTAAATGCCCCTGAAATGGAAGGGGGTAAAACACCATTTGGCATTGATGGATTTGGACTTGTACAAATGGTGCATCGTATTTGCGGGTATACCTTAGGGCATTCACTTGAAAACCTTCAACGACATGGACGTAAGGTAGAAGTGGAATCCGCCAAGCCAGGTGATCTTGTTTTTCTGGCATCTCTTGCGAAAGGCACGAAGTCGGTCGGCTTTTTGATGGAAGAAAATAAAATTTTACATGTAGATGGGCGCGTACGCTTGGATGCCTGTGTGAATGGAAATCTGGTTGATGCAGAAACGAAGCACGAATCGCACAAAGTAGAGTCATTTAGGCGCTACCTGAATGAATAGAAATGACTCTTCACATTGGATTTAGATTCCTGTAAAGCAATTCACTATTTTTTAATAACTTCTAATCGCAAAACACCCTTTGCATTAACCACTATTTGGTTTTATCTTTTACCCTTGATTAGAACAATTCGAAAGTCGATTACTCGATTTTAAAACAATTGAATTCATGAATAGCCGGGTTCTTGTATTAAACCAGGACTATAGCCCACTGATGGTTTGTTCAGTGGAAAGGGCGTTTATTCTGGTTTATTTAAACAAAAGTGAGATGGTACGGCCAGCAAATGGCTATCGCCTCAACACGATTACACGAAGCTTCCCCATGCCTTCGGTTATTCGGTTGAATCGTTATGTTAATGCGCCTTACAAAGGAGTTAACCTCACCCGACAAAATATTTTTAAACGCGACAACAATGAATGCCAGTATTGTGGCACCCGAAGAGATTTAACACTTGACCACGTGATCCCTAGTTCGAAGGGCGGCCCCCATAGCTGGACGAACTTAGTGACAGCCTGTAAAAAGTGTAACGCTAAAAAAGGAGATAACACACCTGAAGAAGCCAACATGCCATTAAAGCGTAAGCCTTACAAGCCAAGCTATGCGCTCTTCTTACGCGGTGTTACCGGCTTCAGCCACAATGAGTGGGATGAATTTTTAGAAGCGAAGGCTTCTGCCTAAAACTTTAACGTAAACACAGTCTTCACATCCAACTCAGATACAACACTAAGTGAGCCATTGTGCATTTGCATGATCTGACGAGAGAGCGCCAAGCCAATTCCCGAACCTGTCTTTTTCGTAGTGAAGAACGGAACAAATATCCGGTTGATTGCTTCGGGAATGATTCCGGGTCCGTTGTCGGTTACTTCAATGGTAATGGATTGCCCATTGTACTTGCCAATCAATTCTATTTTTGGATTTTCGGTTTGGTACAACGCCTCCATGGCGTTTTTAATCAGGTTGATCAATACCTGTCCGATCATTTCTTCGTCTATGTCCAGAGTGAGGTAGTCCGACTCACAGATTAGATTAAATTCAATAGGCGATTTCCTGATTTCAGTGCGCATCAGATTTGCAGCATGTTCGAGTAAATCTCTTAGTTTAACGGTTTTGATTTTTGGTTGTGGCAATGATGTGTATTCGCGGTAAGCGTCTATAAATTGAATTAACCCTTTGCTTCGATTTTCAATAGTAAA
>JAJTHV010000423.1 GCA_021300095.1 Flammeovirgaceae bacterium
GGTGGTCAATTTGCCGCGAAAAACGGTGGTCAGTTTGGCGCGAAATCAGGTGGTCAGTTTACCGCGAAAAAAGGTGGTCACATTACGCGGAATCTCCAGTCAGTAATACCGTGGCATCCAATCCGCTGGATATCTGGACTCCATCTACCAATAATATTAAACCTCAAATCGGTGATCAATTTGCTTTGGGATACTTTAGAAATTTTAATGAGAATAAGTGGGAGTTTTCGGTGGAAGGATATTATCGTGCAACTGAAAACCAATTGGATTATATAAATGGTGCGGATTTATTAATCAACAAATATATTGAAGGCGAATTATTAAGCGGTATAGGAAGGGCATATGGTGTTGAATTCTATCTGCAACGAAAAGTAGGAAAGCTGAATGGATGGGTGAGTTATACTTTGAGTAGAAGTGAATTTAAAATAGAAGGCATTAATAATCATAATTGGTATCCTGCTTTGTTTGACCGGCCGCACAATCTAAAGATGGCTCTCTTTTATGATTTGAATAAACGCTGGTCAATGTCAGCCAATTTTACGTACATGACAGGTACACCTACTACGGCACCAACCAGCAAGTATTATTCACAAGGCGTGGCGATTCCCCTCAACGCAGAAAATGCAAGAAACAATTTTCGATTAAATGACACGCATCGGTTGGATATCGCATTCACCATGCAGGGAAGGGAATTTAAGAAGAATGGCGAAAAACGTAAGAATCGCGACTATTGGGTATTCTCTATTTATAACGTTTATGCAAGTCGAAATGCTTTTGTTGTAGACTTCAAGCAAAGCGATGGACGTTTTACAAATCAGATCATAAAAACCGAATCATTGCAAACCAGTATCATTGGCTCCATGATCCCTTCGGTTTCCTATAACTATAAATTTTAAACACAAAATGAAGAAGTTTTTAGTACAAGTATTTTTTCCAGTGTCAGCAGTTGCCTTATTCCTGACTTCTTGTGAAGATGTAATTAATCCGGATTTGGAAAAGGCCAATCCCATTTTAAGCGTAGACGGATGGATCAACAATAAACCAGGCACGCAAACCATTAAGCTAAACTATACTGTTGCTTATGATGATAATATTCAATTGCCACCCCCGGCATCGACTGCATCGGTTCAAGTAATTAGTGGTAGTGGCAAGATATACAACTTTATAGAAAATGCTTCCAGGAATGACGGTAGTTATGAATGGATACCAGCTACAACTAATGAAGTATTTGGTGACTTAGGTGAGAAATACACGCTTCGAGTGACGCTAAATGGAGAAACATTTACGGCTACGTCCACCATGTTTCCGGTTCCTCCAGTTGATAGTTTAGTTTTTGAATACGAAGACACAAGCTCGCCACGAGCGAACAAAGGATATCAGGCACAATTTTGGGCTCGTGATTTACAAGGCGAAGGAAACTTGTATTGGATACGGGCTTATAAAAATAGTATCCCGCTCAACAAGCCAAACGAAATCAACGTGTCGTACGATGGAGGATTATCAGCAGGAAGTGGTAATGATGGTAAATTCTTTTTACCACCCATTCGCTCAGGTGTAAATCCACGCGATGAAGATGCCGATGGGAATGCATTGGCACCGTACCAATTCAATGATTCTTTGTATGTTGAAATACATTCACTCACGCTTCAGTCATTCAATTATCTCAAGGAAGTCATTGACAACACCAATCGACAAACTGGATTTGCAAGCTTGTTTTCTAAACCACTTACAAACGTATCGACTAACTTAACTAATCAAAATCCTAACGGATCACCGGTTGTCGGTTTTTTTAATGTTGCTGCAGTTTCCGGACGAGGAAAGAAGTTTAGAAATTAGATGCAGCCACGAACGCGTGTCGTGGCTGATATCTCTAACTCTCTATTTGATTTTGGAATCTTCATAGGTAACATTTTTGTAATTGGGTAGCCCTAACAGGAATGAATCAACTTCGCTTTCCGATAGAATTGTTCTTTTAGTCCAGAATGATAATCCTCCATTTCTTAAGAAGATCGAATGGCCGGATTGAAATTGTTGCCAAACCATTTTAATTATCGGGTTATAGTCTACTTCAGAACTGCTTAACCGATCAACATGCTTTTTCATAGATTATATTTTATAATACCTCGTTGTTAAATCAGAAGAATAAAATAGTTAAATATCTCACTGGGTTGCATTCACTAGAACACAACACATCGTCAATCAAAATTCTTTTTATCGAGATTCGTAATCTTACCATCAGCTAATTCAATGGTGCGGTCGCTGGCTTTTGCGAAATCATTATCATGCGTTACAGCAATGATAGTTTGGCCATATTCGTGAGCAATCTGCTTAAAGATGTCAAAAACGATTTGAGTGTTTTTGCTGTCTAAGTTTCCGGTGGGCTCATCGCACATAATGATTTGAGGGTTGTTGATCAATGAGCGCGCAATGGAAACACGCTGCTGCTGGCCACCACTCAGTTTGGATGTAGGCTTTAACGCTTGATCTTTTAAACCCAACATTTCTAACTTTTGATAAGCTTGGGCTTCTACTTCTTCATAAGTGAATTTTCCTAACTTCAATGCCGGCAGCATCACATTTTTAAGACACGTAAACTCAGGAAGGAGGTAATGAAATTGGAAAATAAAACCGATGCTCTTATTTCGAAGCGCGGCAAGGTCATCTGTTTTCTTACCGGTAACTTTTTCATTTTCAATATACAGTTCACCTTCATACGTGGTGTCCATCGTACTCAGGCAATACAGCAGCGTGGATTTGCCACTGCCACTCTTTCCTACAAGGGTTAAGAACTCTCCCTTGTAAGCTTCAAAGCTTATGTTATCTAAGACCTTGAATTTAACGGGCTCATAGAAATATTTTCCTATTCCTTTTGTGCTAAGCACTACATTTCTTTTTTCCATAATGATGGTTTTACTTTCTAAAAATTTCAACAGGATCAACTTTAGATGCTTTACGCGCAGGTATGTAGCCTGCTCCGAAGGTTGCGAGCATTCCCAGTATGAAACTGGAAGCAAAAATGCTTTGAGTGAAATAGATAGGGAAATAACCTACGGGTGGTCCCATCCAAATATTACTCATAATGGCAATCAATACACCACCCACGGCAAGACCTATTACGCAGCCAAAAAGCCCCATGATTAATGCTTCAGTAACAAATATTTTAATAACATCTCCGCCTGAAAATCCGGTTGCTTTCAAAATGGCAATGTCATTTATCTTTTGCATCACTGTCATATTTAAAATGTTGTAGATGCCAAACGCAGCAATCACCAGAATTGATAATGATATAGCACCCATCATGGTATTACGCACCAAATCACCCGATAAGACATCCGCATTCGTTATTTGCCAGGGTTCTACTTTGTATTCAGTGAATTGTTGCAGTGTTTTTGCATACTCTGGAGATTTATCGGCATTTATAGTATTCGCATAAATAGTCGTAACATACGAAGGCCCTTCTTTAGCAAATTGTTGCGCAGTGCTGATATTAATGTATGATTTCGATTGATCGGCTACAGCACTGCCCGTACTAAAAATACCTTTTACCTTGAGCGTTTTAGTAATCCCCAGCGAAGAAGATACCACAATATTATCATCCAGACGTACATTCATTTTCTCAGCAATTCCTTTGCCGATGACAATGCCACCCAAGTTGCCATTCAAATCTTTCAGACTGCCGGCAACCATATAGCTACTAATATTAAACATGGCGTCCGCTTCTAGGATGTTAACTCCGTTGGCAGTTCCTTTCAGTTGAGATTTTCCATTGTTATAGAATACATCCACATTTACTTGTGCAATGGCATGTGTCAAAAAGAACTGGCTTTTGATCTTATCCAGAATCCCTTGCGGATTGATCAGTGTTTTTGATAGCGTAGTAATTTGTGGATTCACAATGGCCACTAACTCGGTTTCATTAGAAGGCTCTGTAAAAGGTTTACTGATCTCATCTTCCTTGTAAATTTTAATGTGCGCTGAGTTTTTAAAAATTTCTCCTCGCGAATAGATACTAAACCCATTCGAAAGCGAATTCATAAAAAGATAGACTGCCACACCCAGCGTGACACCCAAGCAGGCTACCAAGGTCTGTTTTCTGCGCGTCAGAATATGCGTAAGAGCAATATCGATGTTAACACTTTTCTTTCTCATTGGAATGTTCGTTTAGCGTTGCATACTGGCGCCTACTTCAGATTGCTCCATCTTATTACCTGACACATTTTCAGTAATCAGTATGGTATTTTCGGTAATGCCACTCACTACCTGCACCCAGAATGAGCTCACAAAATGGGTCACCACTTTAGTAGGTTCCTTTTCACCTTTAATTTGAACGGTACCATCAAGGTTCAAATAGTTGCGCGGAATAAGCAACGCATTTTTTTGATAACCCACAATGATGTTCGACTGAAGTTGCGTACCCGAGATTTTGAAATCCAATGAATCGGTAAAGATTAATTTGCAGTAGAAAGATTGTGAAGCTTCATCGAATGCAGGAAAGATTTCGCCCACCTTTGCTTTATAAACTTTATCCTTATTGGTATTTAACTGAATCAGCGACTCTTGTCCAATTTTTATTTTACCAATGTTGCTTTCATCCACATTTACCTTAGCATACAAATAACTGGCATCGCCAATCACAGCAATCACATCTCCTTTTCGAACAAAGTCACCTTTTTGTTTTCGCTTCTCATAGATTTTACCGCTGACGATGGCGCGTATTTCATTATTGCCATACATCAAACGATTTACCTCTTTCAAAGCCTTGTTGTTAATGACAGATTGCTCGGCTTGTTGCTTTTGCAGTTTATAAGCTTCTTTGGCATTTTCATAATTAGCTAATGAGGTTTTGAATTTCAATTCTATATTCTCAAAATCTACAACTGATACACTTTTTGTTTCGAGCAACTTTTTATACCGGATCAATTGCAATGAGTCTTGCAACAGACTCTGTCTGGCCAGTACAACCGAATTGCGCGCTTGACTTAAAGCCGGAGCATTTGAAGATAAATTGCTCTGCGCAATGTTATAGAGTTGTGTGCTGCTTTCTGAGTTGAATCTGCTTTCCTTGTTATCAACCATCGCCAGCACATCACCTTCGTTTACTAAATCACCTTCTTTAAAGTTGACTTGCAGCAGATAACCTTCTGCTTTGGCGGTCAGGTTGTAAGTTCCATTCGCTTCGAGAACGCCAGAGGCAAATACCGTTTCGGTTACGTCTTTTCGAATCGGCTTGGTTTCTTCACTTTTTTTACTGCACGAACCCAGTACGGTGAGCGCAGTTAGGATAATAGAAATCAATTGAGCTTTCATAGTTGTTGTTTATTTTATGGTGTTGTTAATTTCAATTTTGGCATCTGTCAAAAGAAGATTAATCGCAGATGTAATCAAGCTATAGTGACTGTTCGCCATCGCGTTAAAGCTATTCAGGGTTAGATCTGTAGCCAATACTCCTTGTTCAAATAGATTTCTATTTTTGAAGTAGCTTTCTCTTTTTAAGGTGTATATTTCTTTGTCTGTTACAAATTGCGACCAAGCTTTCGAGTATTCTGTACTTAATTGCCGATGATCTAATTCAGCTTTGATACGCGCATGTTCCGTATTTTTTTGTGCCAACAGATGATTGTACTTCGCTTCATTAATGGAAGTGATCGAACTAGCCGAAAATGGCATGGGCATGGTAATTTTGAACCCAATGTAGGTGCTCGCGTACCAATCCCAGTTGCTATCAAATAGCGCAGCGTTCGTGTTATACTGCGTTCTGGAATCGGATGCGAAAAATGATAATGTAGGATGCAGCGATGATTTATTCTTTCTTAGATTCGACAGCGCAACATTTTCTTTAGCAATGTTGCTAATCAGATTGAGGTCATTGTAAGTCACTTCTTTTGTGCCGGTGGCTGATAATTCGGTAGAGACCTGGTGTTGAATGACGATTGAATCCTTCTCTGAGATATCGGCAAGTGCTTTTAAAGTAAGATACTGTTGTTGAATGATGAACGAAATTTGATGTACGTTTTCCCTGGTGGTCAAATAACTCACGCGTGTGTCGTTCACATCTTGTTTCTTTAGAATCCCCTGCTCAAATTTATTTTCGGCTATACGTAATAAAGTATCACTGATCAAAAGATTTTCTTGTGCCGATCGAAGTTGTTCTTGCAGTTGCACAATATTGAAGTAGGTGCTGGCTATGTTTTCGTACAGCGTTTTGCGGTTTAATTTATTATCGATAGCGGTAGCTTCCAGATTTTGCTTCGAGGCTTTTAAATTGTGCCAACCCTGTAGATTGAACAGTTTGATTTCACCGTACTGATTGAGATTGCTATTGTATTGCACTCCTAATCGTTGTGCCTTGTACTCTCCGGCTGGTGCGGTGGGATCACTGAAGTTGGAAGGAAACAATGTGACAGGTAATGTTAAGTTATTTGTATAACTGAACGAGATGTTACCCGTAGGATCCGGAATGCTTGCGATCGCAGCAATCTTCGCTTTTTTCGCCTGCTCCATTCTGATTCCACCGGATTGGAGGGAAGTACTTTTCGAACTCGTGTATTTCAAAAATGAATCAAGATCGGTACACACGTGTTGTGCGTGAACA